>JBAZRU010000376.1:0-4822 GCA_041662805.1 Candidatus Hydrogenedentales bacterium
GCCTGTCCCCCGCACCTACGTGCCCGCGTTGACGATCCGCGACCCCTTCTATAGAGCCGCATTCAACGGCACGTGGTCGCTGCGCAACCGCACCAACGCGCCCGACGCCGCCGTTCCGGAGATATGGGGCGGCCACGTCAACTACGCCCTCTTCGTGCACACGTTCAACACGCTCGTTCCGCCCAGCCAATACTTCGCCGAACACCCCGAGTACTACATGCTCGACAGCAACGGCAATCGTTCGCAGCAACAACTCTGCACCACGAATCCCGACGTGATTCGCATCGCGACCGAGAGCACGCTCGGCATTCTGCGCGCAAATCCAAATGCCGAGGTCATCAGCGTATCCAAGAACGATGGCGGCGGCACCTGCCTCTGCCCCGCGTGCAAAGCCATCGACGACGCCGAAGGTTCCAACGCAGGCGCGCTGCTCTTCCTCGTGAACAAAGTCGCCGAGGCGGTCGAAAAGGAATTCCCCAGCGTCACCGTGTGCACGCTCGCCTACCTTGAGACCGTGACCCCGCCGAAGACCGTGCGGCCGCGCGCGAACGTCTCCATCCAGCTATGCACCGACAACTGCATGTGGGCGCATCCGTTTACGCCCGCCGAACAGATCGAAGCCTTCAACAAGGCCATGACCGGCTGGGGCGCTATTCACGATTGCATCTACATCTGGGACTACTGCGTCAACTTCAGCCACTACCTCGCCCCCATGCCCAACATGGACGCCATCGCCGCCAACATTCGGTTCTTCGTGGCGCACAATGCCCAAGGCGTCATGGAACAAGGCGCTTATCAAGGCCCCGGCGAACGCGACCTGCTCCGCTGCTGGGTCTTCGCCAAGCTCATGTGGGACCCCACGCTCGACACCGCCGCCCTCACGCAGGACTTCATCTGGGGCTACTTCGGAAAGGCCGCAGCTCCCATTGCCCAGTACAACGAACTCCTCGAAGCCGCCGGCCGCGACCACGCCGAAAGTCTCAAGGCCCCCAAGGAAGGCATTCGCTACACGATGGATTCCGAATTCCTCTCCAAGGAATTCATCGAGCAAGCATCTGCGCTCTACGACCAAGCCGAAGCCCTCGCCACCGACGATGACACTCTCCGCCAACGCGTCGAACGCGACCGCTTGCCCATCCTCTATGTACAAGTGTGCCGCGGCAAAGCCCTCTCCGGCGACGCTTATCCCCAAATACTGGCCCGCTTCGAAACCATCGCACGCGGCATCGGCGTAACGAACATCCAAGAAGGCGGCCCCGACCTCGACCAGAAGATCACGGCCTGGAAAGAAGCCAATCCCTGACCCGACGCGGGAAGACATGGAGCCAGGACAAGTGTAATGACTTCCGATGCTCTCGTCGCCCCGCTCCGAATGCTTCGGTCTATCGATGAGACTTAATCCAATCGCAAATCAATTTGAAGGCTCCCACGTCTTCGTAGGGCCTGCTGTGCGCTAGGCCCTGCTCTTCGGAGGCGTCGGGACTACGGTCTTCGTCGTCAAGCATGTTCACTTTCCAACTGCCAAGCGGTGACACTTCCACCGAAAGACTGCGGTAGAAATTGACCGTAGCCATTTCCGGCCCGAATGGAAGCAACAGTATGAAGCTCTGAATCATGAGCACCGTCACTTCCAATACGAGAGCGAGTGCTGAGGCAAGAGACAGCAGAACTGGCAGCATAAAGAAGACCAAGAATATTGACAACGGGGCAAATAATAACAAGCTCCATAGGCTTCCAGATCCCTCCATGCTCAATGGAATTGCGAGCCCTATACCCCCCACGAGACTCACGGCAATGGGTCTGTGCCCGAGGACCTTTCCTGCCAGCCTCAGATTCACATCCGGGTTGCCCGTGACCTTCGGGAAAATATTGGCCCACCCGAATTTCTCTTCGAATTCATGCACCCATCGACTCAGCCTGGCAATTGGATGGTAGAGTCGGGCGGTCAACCAAACGACAAACTGCACGCCACCGAGAGCAGCGCCTGCCTCATCGCCGGGTGACCGAATTATCAAGAGCTTTTCCGAATCTAGAACAGGTTGTTCCATGGAGTTGCACAGTCGATCAGTAAATGCAGACAACCACTCGACAAGCACCACACCAGCAGTCATACTCGCCAAGAGAACCAAGACGTATATCGCGGTCATCCAAGATTTTGAGATTTCGAAGTCCCAAATCGTGCTCAGATACACGAATGCAGCAACTAGCGCAATCTGAAATGCGCTGAGTGCCAACGCCGGGATCACGCTAGCGAGTCGCGCGGAAAGACCGGCGTCGTTCTTCGCCCCCAGAAGCCTCCGCGTCGCGAATATGAAGGGAGTCGACATGCACACGACTCCGGAGACTAGACTCGCAACACCTGGGTCATTCATCGCATACATAGCCACGTTGCCTCCGTGGCTGTGCGCAATGATGTAGTGCTTCGCATTCGGATGTTCGTGCTGAAGATGCGCGAAGTGCTCTTTCAATTTGGCCGCACCATTCATCCGGGCGGAAAGGGTATTCTTGCCTGTCCACTCGAACGGCTTGATCACGACAACTCCGACCAATCCCTTGCTCAGCGCCTTGCACAGATTCGATTCAGGCTTCGTCCAAGCTGCTCCTCGAGCAAACGTACCATGGACGGTAGTAATCACGAACTGCATTTGGCACCCTCCCAACCTCGTCTACCACATCCACCTGCTTGACCGACACAAGTCGAAGCCTTCAACAGAGAAATTCGGAGGCAACGGGGAATAAGGCGTGAAGACAACATAGATTGCCCATGTTGTCCTGCCTGTCTTGTTCGTGTGACTTGGAGCCTAGTGTGCGAGCGTCAGGAGGCATGGGCATACCCCGCTCCCATATCGTTCGGACTAGACAGATCCCTTCCACGTGCCAGTCATCGTTCACGTCCCTTGCAGCAAACTCGTTCGATAGTAGCGCATCGGCGCGCAATCCGCAATGGGACGACTGAGACAGACCCGTCTCCGCTTCCCTTGGGTCAGTCCCGCACTTGGCCATGCACCCCCTCCTGTAGTTTTGACGATTCAAGGGGGGGTCCAGGGAATTTTGGATTTTGGATTTTGGATTGGGGACCAAGATGTTGTGTACATGGGACTGTGTCCAATTCTCCGTTGGGGGGGGTGCGCCTTTGCATTGTTCTGACGATTCAAGGGGTAGAGGATTTTGGATTCTGGACTGGAGTCCAAGATGTTTCGTGCATGGGCCGCCACGCGCGTCCGATTTCTGCAGTGGGTGTCTCCCATAGTCTTGACGATACAAGGGGGGCCTCCGCGTGCCCTGACGATTCGAGGGGGGTTCCCGTGTAGCTTTGACGATACAAGGGGGGTCCTCCGTTGTTCTGACGATACGAGGAGTCCCCGTCTGGTTCTGATGATGCAAGGGGGGCCTCCGTGTTGTTCTGACGATTCAAGGGGGGTGTCCGTCATCGTAGGGCGGCGCTTCATGAGCGCGTGCGGCACGGCCTCGAGTGCGGTTCGCGCGTGACGAGGCGGCGATTGAGCGCGCCCAGATGAATACCCTCTATTAATATGTGCACGTTCGTTGCACTGCCTGGCCATAAAAGCACGGGCCCGGTACTCCGTGCTCATCATCATCTCCTTGCACTTTTGCGTCTTCGCACCTTTGCGTTGAGTTCCCTCTCTTCCCCTATGCCTCCGCTCGCCGCAGAATCCTCAGCCCCCGCTTCGCCACTTCCCACTCCTTCCCCGCCGCCACCGCCGCGTCATCCATCGGAACATACGCATCCGCTGTCACGATCTTCTGGGCCGATTGCCCATAGTTCGCCAGCACCAAGTACAAATCCCGATTCGCGAACGCCGACGCCACGCACCCCTGCGGCAAGGGCTGCGCGAAGAGATCCGAGTCCGTTATCTCCAAATACGCCCACGTCCCGTCTTCGGCTAACGCCAGGTACTGCTTCAGCCAATTCGCGTGCGCGGGCCGCATGTCCGGGTTCGGCGGAATCGGGTCCCAACCGCCGTAGATATACGGACCATCCGGATGTTCCTGGTAGTACTTCCACGCCTGCTCGTAGAACCCGCCTTCCGTCACTCCCGGCAGACGCGGAATCGGAATCACGCCCCGCTCCCCGGTCAGAGGCCTCCCGCCCTGCAATAACGGAAACTGCATGTACGGAATCGAATGCAGAAAGTGCTCGTGTTCATTCTCGACCTTGGCCATCGAACCCTGAATACACGGAACCACATACGGGGAGTGATTCTTGACCGCCTCACGCAGGCCGTCCGCATTCTCGACGTTCTCGCCGACCCACAGGTAGTCGAACACTTTCAGGCCGCGCGTTAAGGGCTGATTGGACCGGTCCGCGTGCATCTTGTAGATGCCTCCGCGCCGCTTCACTTCCGAATAGATGAGATACAGCAGATCCGTCACCGCCCCGTCATATTCGGGCGTCTCCTCGAACGCCACTATCTCGTCCGGCGCGTTCTCCTTGATCTGGCGTTCCGCGTTGGGGACATACCCCCAATCGTTATACAGGCCGTCGACTTCATAGTCTTCCAGGATTTGAATCATGCGGGGCAAGAAGAAGGCGCGCCACCCCGGACTGCCCGGCACACACCGCGCCAAATCCCACCAACCGTGTATGGCATCCCCCGGACGCGACCACTCCTGCTTGTAGTTCGGGTCGTGCGCGGTAAAGTACCCGCTCGACGCATACGCCAGGATCTTCATCCCGCGTTCGTGGACCATCCCCACGAACCGCCGGAATCCCTCCGGATTCACCGCCGTCAGCTTGTCGCGACCAAACAGGCCGTACCGGTCGTTCCACTCGTCCATCACATGGACCAACTGAATCCCA
>JBAZRU010000376.1:4832-6967 GCA_041662805.1 Candidatus Hydrogenedentales bacterium
ATGCGCCTTCAGTCGGTCCAATTCCTGCTCGTCGTATTCGTTCGGCGCCCACGGTTCCCGGCTCGGATACTCCCCCATGTTGTACACGCACTGCGCAGGCAGATAATCCGTGATGAGATGCTTCCGCATGCACTGCCGGATCTGCTGCGTGCACATCCCAATATGCGTCAATCGCCGCCGATGCTCCTCCGCCGAGTAACTGACCAAGATCGCCGGCGAAGCGCCAACGCCCCCAGGGCTCCCGGCACTTCCCGCTGCCCCCGCCTCCGCCGCGCGAACCTCATTGATGGGAGATGTAATCGCTGAAACACCCACACCCGCCGCCGCAACCTTAGCGCTTGTTCTAAAGAATTCCCGTCTATTCACAACGCGTTCCCTCCAACGATCAAGACATCCGCACTGTAGACACCACCGAGAAGAAGTATAGGCCGCCCCCTCCACGGAAGCACATCGCGAGAGATTATCGTACATGCTCGGGGAAGCATCGGTGGTCCCGAGCCTCTCGCACACTTTCAGTGTGCTTTTGGGTTGTTCTGTTACCCTGGGGTACCCCTCGTCGCGTTGCGACATCGGGGACCCCAGGCTCTGGAATTCCGTGCCTTCAGCACGAAGAAATGCAAACACAGGCAGAGCAAGTGCGATTGCTCCGGGGGTGTCCCCGCGTAATTTTGACGATACAAGGGGGGTCCTCCGTTGTTCTGACGATACGAGAGGAGTCCCCGTCTGGTTCTGATGATGCAAGGATGGGGCCTCCGTTGTTCTGACGATTCGAGGGGGGGTGTCCGTCATCGTGGGGCGGCGCTTCATGAGCGTGAGCGGCACGGCCTCGACTGCGGTTCGCGCGTGCCGGGGCAGGGATTGAACGCGCGCCCAAACGAACACCCTCTATTAATATGTGCGCGTTCGTTGCACTGCCCGGGCACAAAGGCAGCGGTCCGGCGCTACAAGCTGGAAACTCCCCACCACGATCCCCCATACTTCCCCCTGCGTCGGCGTTCCCCGCGCCGGCGTACTTCTTTGCACGGACGTAGTCACTTCGGGAGACCCCCGCTTGCTGAAGACCTACCTTAAATGGACGATTGGCGCGCTCATTTGTCTGGGCCTCACGGCAGCGCTGCGCCCATCCGAGGCAGGGTCCCCCGAGGAGCGTAAGGCGCTCGAAGAGGGCCGGACGATCATCGTCTATTGGGACCGGCATTCCGGGCACGAGCACGCTATGCGCGCCTCCTTGATCAAGGAATACAACGACACCCAAGGCATCACCGACGGTGTTTACGTCCGCGCCTTGCCCATCGGCTTCTTCGCGCTCATGGAAAAGATGCTCACCTCCATCGCGGGCGGTTCGCCCCCCGATATTTGCAGCATCGACACCAGCATCCTCATGCAACTGGCCACGCAAGGCTGTTTCACGGCCCTTGGCGATTGGATGAAGACTGTGCCCGCGCTCGACAAAGACCGGTTCATCCCCCACACCTGGGGCATGGTCGCGTACGAGGGTTACGACGCGGCGAACCAGAAATGGGTCAATGACGTGTGGGGCATCCCGTCCACGACCGATTCCTATTGCCTCCTCTGGAATAAAGACATCTTCCGCAGGGCGGGCCTCGACCCGAACGTCCCGCCGAAGACTACGCAGGAACTCGAAGAATTCGCCGCCAAGCTCACCATTCGCGACGGCGCGGAGGTGAAACAAATCGGCTTTATTCCTTGGTTTCCCTGGGATATCTCCCTCATGTGGGGCGGCCTGTTCGGCGGCGAATACTATGACCCCGAGACCGGCCTCGCGACGTGTGGCTCCGACGCCGGGGTAATCGCCTCGCTTGCCTGGCAACAGAAGTTCAGCATCAACCCCCAATCCAAAGACAATCCGCTCTTCGCGGTCGACGCGACGAAGTTCCAGTCCTTCGAGAAGATGGGGGCGTATCAAAGCGCCAATAACCCCTTTTATGCGGGCAGGGTCGCCATGATTGTCGAAGGCGAATGGCAGGCCACCTTCATTCCCCAATACGCCAAGCACCTCGATTGGGGCGTCGCCCCCATTCCGCAGCCCGAAGGCGCGCCCCCGCGTGCGTTTGGCCCCGCGTGCGTCTGCGATGCCGTGCCGGCCAGCGCCAAGCACAAAGACGAGGCCTTCA
>JBAZRU010000377.1:0-6962 GCA_041662805.1 Candidatus Hydrogenedentales bacterium
CCATCGCTAACCGGACCAGAATCATATGTTTCGTTTCACACTCATCTTTCTCGGCGGCGGAGTTGGTTCCCTCCTCAGGTACCTCATTGCCGGATGGACCCAGCGGACCTCCGATGTCTCTTTCCCGCTGGGCACTTTCGTGGTGAACGTCGCGGGGTCGCTCATCATCGGTTTCCTCGCCGCGACGCTTACCGGCCCCATCCTGATTCGCGACGACTACCGCATAGGCCTCATGGTTGGCGTGCTCGGCGGTTTCACGACCTTTTCCAGCTTCAGTCTTGAGACGCTCATGCTCGCGAATGACGGCCAGATCGGCCTGGCTTTGTTGAACGTGGCGCTCAGCGTGACGATCTGCCTGGCGGCGGCGTGGCTGGGCTACCGAATCGGAGAGTACTCGTTCGGCGTATGAAGGAGGGTAGAGACATGCACGTACCCGAAGACGGCTGCTTGCTGCGAATCCTCATCGGCGAAAGCGACCGGTGGCAGCATCGGCCCCTCTACGAGGCCATCGTGTTGAAGGCTCGCGAGTTGCATCTCGCGGGGGCTACCGTGTTGCGCGGCCCTATGGGCTTCGGCGCAACCAGCCGTCTCCACACCACGAAAGTACTCCGGCTTTCCGAGGATCTCCCTATCGTCATCGAGATTGTCGACAGCAAGGAGCGTATCAACAGTTTTCTTCCACTCATCGAGGAAATGGTCAAAGAGGGCCTCGTTACGATGGAAGACGTGAAGGTCATACGGTATCTGGGGACGCCTCCCGTTCAGGAGTGAGAAGAACCTTCTCCCAAACAGGCGTATTCTTCCCCGGCACAATGCGGGATGCAGCGCAGTTTCTAACTGCCCTCTTTTCCTGCTATACTCTTCGTGTTTTATTTTGGCCCACGAACGCATATCACAGAGGTTACCATGTCCGATACACTTCACCAATTGGTTGCTATGTCCCGTTATCTCGGCGATCCTGCTAATGGGTATGCCATACTCGGCGAGGGCAACACCGCCGCGCGCATCGACGATGATTCGTTCTACGTCAAAGCCTCCGGCACGACCCTGGCCACCATCGACGCCTCCGGCTTTGTGGTCTGCTCCATCTCGCGGGTAACCGCTATCCTCGACGACCCCAAAGCAGGTGACGACGATGTCTCGCGCGTCTTTCGCGAAGCCCTCGTCGATCCCATGGAAACGCGCCGCCCCTCCGTCGAGGCCATGCTGCACGCCATCCTGCTGAGCATCCCGGAGTTCAAGTTCATCGGACATACGCACCCGGTTTACACCAACTCGATTCTCTGCTCCGTCCGCGCCGAAGAGACCTTCGCCGGACGTATCTTCCCCGATCAGATCGTGTCTATGAAGCACAAGTCCGTGTTCATTCCCTATGTGGATCCTGGCTTGGTGCTTGCGCGTGAAGTGAAACGCCGCCTCGAAGAATACGTGGAGAATGAAGGCGTGCTGCCCTCCGCCATCATGATGCAGAACCACGGGCTGATTACCATGGGGGCGACTCCAAAGGCCGTTACCAGTTGTACCGATATGGCCGAGAAGGCCGCCCAAGTTCTCGTGGGCACGTATGCATTAGGCGGTCCGCGTTTCATGAGCGATCACGACGTGGCCCGTATCTTTACGCGCCCCGATGAGCATTACCGGTTGCAGAACATCGCCGATCGCAAGTCGTAATATTGCGGCCGCCTGCACCGTACCCAATTCCCGCGGATTGACCGCGCCAAAAAATGAGGAAATCACCGTGACGACACTCGACAAATACCAGAAGCCTGACGGCGCTCTTCCCGAATCCTACGATGCCTGGCAAGTCTTTGGGGCCGGTTTCGAAAACCTCGGGCGCGACGGAAAACCCGTCACGATTGACCTCCGAGAGCCCAACGACAATGAGATCCTGCTTCGTGTCGATGCACTTGGCCTCTGCCAGTCCGACATCAAGATCATCAATCAAGGCAGCAAGCATGCCCGCCTCCGTGGCCGCGACCTGTCTACCGACCCGACCGTCCTCGGCCATGAATGCGCCGCGACCGTCGTCAAAGTAGGAAAGGACTGGGAAAGCCAGTTCAAACCCGGTCAGCGCTTCATCGTCCAAGCCGACATCTACTACAAGGGCGAAGGCTTCGCCTTTGGATACCTCATTCCTGGCGGCCTTGGCCAGTACTGTTACCTGGATGAGCGCGCGCTTGCCGGCGACGAAGGCTGCTACTTGCTTCCCGTTCAATCCGAAACCGGCTACAGCGAGTCCGCACTCTCGGAGCCCTGGGCCTGCGTCGAGATGTCCTACAATTTGAAGGAGCGCATGGAACCCGAAGGCGGCGATATCCTTATCGTCACCGAGACGGACGTTCCGGCGTGGGCCGAGAAGTATCCGACTGCCCTCATCGTTCCGCGTTCCCTGAAAGGCATTGAAGGCCGAACCTTCGACGACATCATCGTCCCCCTGCCGTCGCCGGATATTATGAACAAACTCGTACCCTGCGTACGGGACAACGGCATCGTCTACTTGCTTGGCTTCCCGGTTGCGCAAGGCCCCTTGTCGCTGGACATCGGTCGCATCCACTACAAGGGTGTGCGTTTCTACGGCGGCGGAAACGATATTCCCTCCGTGAGGCAGGCCAATTCGCGTCACGATTTACTGCCCGGAGGCGAGGCTCTTTTTCTCGGTGCGGGCGGACCCATGGGCCAGATGCACGTCCAGCGCGCAATCGAAATCTCCATGGGGCCACGCCTCATCGTCGTCACCGACCTCGACCGCAAACGTCTCGATCACATCGAGCGCCGCTTCGGGGAACTCGTCAAGAACCGCGGCGTCCAACTACTCACGTTCGCGCCCAGCCAGTTCGACAGCCCCGCGGCCATGGACGAACATATACTTAGCCTTGCGCCCGGTGGTTACGACGACGTGATCGTCATGGCGCCCGTGGCCAGGCTCGTCTCCGCGGCTGTCTCGTTCACCGCGGATAACGGCCTCGTCAACGTCTTCTCCGGCGTCGGACTCGGCAGCATGGCCGATATTGAACTCAAGGACCTTTGCCGCGGCATCAAGATCTTCGGGTCGAGCGGCTCGCGCATCAGCGATCTCCGTAAAGTCTTGGAGATGGTCGAGCGCCACGAACTCAACACGAACCTGAGTGTGTCCGCCATTGGCGGACTTAAGTCGGCCCGCGAAGGACTCGAAGGCGTCAATACGGCCCGGTACCCCGGGAAGACCGTCATCTATCCGCAAATCCCGGACCTGCCCCTGATGAGTCTCGAAGAGATTCCACAGCGCATTCCTGAACTTGCCAACCGGCTTGGGGCGGATTGTGCATGGACCTCCGAAGCGGAAAAAGCCTTGTTGGAGAAGTACGTATCATGAAGCGACTCGAAGGGAAACGCGCAATCGTCACCGGGGCGGGCCAAGGCCTTGGCGCAGCCATACTTGAGCGGCTCGCGGAAGAAGGCTGCGACGTGTTTGGCTGGGATGTGAACGTCGAGGCCATGGAGGCCACCGCAAAGACCGTTGCGAGCAAGACGGGCGTGCGCGCCTTTGGAGCGCGGGTGGATGTCTCCGATGCCGACGCCGTGCGTCGCGGAGTAGATGACGCCGTCGAGAAGCTTGGCGGCCTGGATGTGTTTGTATCGAACGCAGGCATCCTGATTTCGGGCCCGTCGGTGGAATTCGACATCGCGAAGTGGCGCAAAGTGATCGACGTAAATCTTGTTGGCTTCTTCCTTTGCGCCCGCGAGGCTGCCCGCGTGATGATTCCCGGCGGGGGCTCGATCATCCAGATCAATTCCAAGTCCGGCAAGAAAGGCAGCTTCCGCAACAGCGCCTATGCCGCATCCAAGTTTGGCGGGATAGGCGTCACGCAGAGCCTCGCCCTCGAGTTTGCCGAGGACAACATCCGCGTCAACGCCATCTGTCCCGGCAACCTGCTCGATTCGCCGTTGTGGAAAGATAGCCTCTTCAAGCAATATGCCGCCAATCAAGGCATCTCCGAAGACGAGGTCCGCAAGAAGTACATCGACCAGGTACCGCTGCGGCGTCCCTGCGCCTACCGCGATGTTACCAACGTGGTCGCTTTCCTCGCATCCGATGACGCGAGCTACATGACCGGCCAAGCCATCAATGTCACCGGCGGCCAGGAAATGCGCTAGGCTTCGCTCGTATAGCCAGACTTGAGGATCCGTTCAAGCTGATGTGTAGAAGTAAAAGGGCGTGGCGATGTTACTCGTCTGCTGCGTTCGTCTGGTCCGTTTCGTCCGCGGCGGATCGTAATCACCAGTCAATTCCAAGGGCCGGTCCTTCAACTGCGAAAGACCGGCCCCTTTTAGTGTGTACGCACCTGTGAGGTTTCTGTTTAGAAGTCTTTCAGGTCCTCGTCGTCGAGAGGGATGACGTGAGTTGGGTTTGCCACGCGCCGCTCGATGGCGGCCGAGGCATGGGCGCTTTGGGCAACAAGGGCTTTGCGGGGTGACCGTCTATTTGAGAGTTCCGGTACGGCCTTTGTGGGAAGGGCGCCGTTGCCGTTCGCACCGCCGACCATCGCCAGGAGTTCACCTACCATCCGGTTCATTTCGCTGGCCTGGGCGCTGAGCTCTTCCGAAGCGCTCGCCGACTCTTCGGCGTTGGCGGCATTGGCCTGCGTTACCTTGTCCATCTGGGCAACCGCCGTGTTGATCTGATCGATGCCTTGCGCTTGTTCTTTGCTCGCCGCGGCAATCTCGGTGACCAACTGGGACACCTTGCCGGAACTGGCGACTGTTTGCTGGACGGACTCGGCCACGCGTTCCGTGACTTGTACGCCGCGCTCGGCGTTCTTCACCGAGCCTTCGATCATGGCGGCGGTATTCTTCGCCGCTTCCGCGGACCGTTGCGCGAGGTTGCGCACTTCTTCGGCCACGACGGCAAAGCCCTTGCCGGCATCTCCGGCGCGCGCCGCTTCGACCGCCGCGTTTAGCGCAAGCAGGTTTGTCTGAAATGCGATCTCGTCGATGGTTTTCACAATCTTGGCGGTTTGGTCCGCGGAAACCTTGATCTCGGAGATGGCCTTCATCATCTCGTCGGTGCCTTGGGCCATTCCTTCCACAATCTCCCGGGCCGTGTTCATCATGCCCATGGCCTGGGTAGCGTTGTCCGCGTTCTGTCGGGTCATCGACGTCATTTCTTCCAGGGACGCCGACGTCTCTTCGAGGCTCGAGGCTTGCTCGCTCACGCCTTCCGCCATAGACTGACTCGACTGGGCGACCTGGCCCGCCGCCGAGGCTGTCTGGTCCGCGCCGGTGCCGATGCTTGCCGCGATTCGCGAAAGGGCCTTGTTGATACTTCGGCTGATCAGAAGCCCCAACAGCAATGCAGTGACAACTCCCAGAATCATCGCCACCAAGGATGCTGTCTTGAGCCATGCCGTATTCTGGACTTCGGCATCGGATTTCCTGCGGTTGACGTCGACGAGCGTGTTCATGTATTGCTCCGCCGCCGAAAAGGTGAGCGCGTTGGTGACCAACGCTTGAGTAGTCATTTTCTCGTAGAGATCGTTGCTTCGAAGGTAGTCTTCCACGGTCGTGTCGTAGTCTTTCGACAGCGCCATGAACGCCTCATGATCCGCCTTCCATGCATTCCACGCCGGCACGAATTCCTTCCACAACTGCGACTCTTCAGGCAGCTGCGGCAACGGCTCATAGACTTTCCACGCGTCTTCGACGCGCTGCCATGCCGCCGTAATCCGGTCGTACGCGACCTGTCGTCCGGTCATGTCGCTGTTGCGGGCCAACAGGGCATTCTCGGAGCTGTCGATGGCGGTCTGGGCCTCGCTGATAACCAGCAACGAATGAACCGTCAACACGTCCACTTGCGTATACGCGGCTTGGGGGTCGTCCGCCTTGGCTCGGTACAGTTCCACGATCTTATTCAGCAGGGCTTCGGCACTGCTGAAGGAAGCGGGGTTCACGACCAGTGCTTGGTTGCTCATCTTCGCGTATCTTTCGTCTCCTTTGGCTTGCGCCTCCACCGTTTTGTCGTATTCCAGACAAAGGGCTACGTAGTCCTGATGGTCCTTCTTCCACGCCTCCCAGGCAGGCACGAAATCCTTCCATGCTTCCGCCTCTTCGGGCGTCTGCGGCAAAGGTTCGTACACGTTCCATGCGTCTTCCGCACGCTTCCACGCGGCTTCGAAGGCACCGTACTTTTCCTGCCGGGTCTTGAGGTCTATGTCCCGGCTGAGCAACGCATTCTCGGCGGCGTCTACCGCGGTCTGGGCTTCGCTGATCACAAGAATCGACTGCAAGCTTGGCAGCCGGACTTGCCCGATTTCTTTGATTGTGCCTTCGCTCACCGTGGCTTCGTAGTAACCCGCGAGACCTTGCAGCAGCGTGATAGCGGCGACTACCGAAAACGAGATAACCAGTTTCTTTCCTATAGTCCAAGTCTTCATATTGCGAGTCTCCCCTTAGAGTTTCCGTATTTTGCGGCACACTTCAAACACTACCGGAAAGCAGCAATGGCAAAGACCAACGCGGTGTTATCGCGCTTGTCTTCTGCGGGCGGTTTTTTTGCACCCAGCCGACCGCGCTTCCCCACTTCCTTCTTCGACCACGCGGCGTATCGCTTCGTCCGGCGCGAACAACCTTTTCTCGAAAGGCTTCTCTATTCGCTCCGAAGTGAAGTCCCCCCTTTCGGGGGAAAAGGTGCGCATCGTCGCATAGGCAATTGCACGCAGCGTGATTGAGCACGGGTCCAGGGTGAGCACAGGCTCCCCATTACGAAAACAGTTCATCTGAACGCTCCCTCTCTTCGCGCCTTGCCGGCGCTGTCGTGGCCAGCTTTCGAGGCTAACGAATCGTCGGTCTTTCCTCGAAGGCAGACCTGTCCGATCGGGGATAGTCATAGGACTACGCAAGTTCGGCGACTGCGGTCATTTCGTTTCGCGACAACACCCGGTCGGTGTCCAGAAGCATGACGACCTTGTCGCCAACCTTGCCCATGC
>JBAZRU010000378.1:0-6951 GCA_041662805.1 Candidatus Hydrogenedentales bacterium
CGTGGGATGCGCAGCATTATCCTCTACAATGAAGATCGAATTGCCGACGACCTTACCGGCGCAATGACCTCGCGCTTTTCCAGAATCACTCCCGATTCAGGAACCGAATATGTGGGCTCCCCGGCGCTTCCTCAAGCGTTTCCCGCCCATGTCTTTTCGCCCGTTGGAATTATGGTGACTCCCGACACGCTCGGTGCGCGTTTTGTGTTGCCCGTGGGGTCCGCACCCGATTCGGATCCCGAGGACCGCTTTGTCAATTTAGATGACCTCTCTCAAGGGCCAATCGCGCCGATTAACATTGAACTCTACCCGGCTACGGGGCGGGTAAAAATAGCCTCGTGAGGTGCACATGTTTTTGAAATCGCTGAATGAACGAGTCGGATTCTCGCTGGTCGAGGTCCTTGTATCCATGGCCGTGCTTGCCGTAGGCATCGTCGCAGTCACGCGGCTATTTCCGCAGGGGCTGCGCGCCACCCGTGTCGCCCAGGAACGCACCATTGCCGCGGAGCTTGCGGATTCCAATCTGGCCCGCATGCGCATGTCCGGCATGGACAATCTCCTCGGCGTGATCCGCGCCAGCGGCCTCTACAATACGAGCGCCGCCGATACCGTCTACGGAGGCGGGCCGAATAACGACGGGATTATCGAAGGATACACGACGACCGTCACGCGCGCCGGACTCAATGACCGGCTTGTCCGTGTCACGTTTTCCGTGGAAATGCCCGACGGCCGCCTCGAAAACTTCGTAACCTACGTGACGCAATACTGATGCACGAAATGGACGAGGGTCAGGCGTCATGATGAAACGGGCAACACAAGCGAATGGAATCGGCGGACAAGAATGTCCCCCCGCCGGAACGCGTCCGTGTGCGTCCGTGTGTGTCCGTGCCGCCTCTTCTGGTCTTCAATCCAAAATCCAAAATCCAAAATCCAAAATTCTAGACGAACAACCTTTCGTTTTGTCGATGCTACGCAGCGCGCGTCCGTCCCACGGCTTCACCCTCATTGAATTGCTCGTGTCGGTTTCGATCCTGCTGCTGCTGTTCGGCACCATCGTTACGATGTTCGTCGCAAGCGTTCGCGCGGTCAAGGCAGGCTATCAGGTCGCCGAGGCCATGGAGACGCAGCGCGGCGCATTCCATATCATGGAGCAAGACCTATCGACCGTCTTCACCAGCCGCGATTACGGCGACTACTACCAGTTCCACGGCGGCCCCTACGGCATGAGCATGGTCGGACTTGTACGTGCCGCGGATCAATACGTGACGCTTGGCCGCGTCACCTATGTGCTGCATCCCGAAGTCCACGCCGACGCCGTCGAAGTGTCCGTCGATGCGGACGGAGACTCCGTCTTTGCGCCAACCATGTCGTTGCTGCGCTTCGTCGAGCCGGGCGTCACGAGCCTGGACTCTTTCCCTTTCTATGATTCTGACGGCAATCCGCAGACGTGGGCCAATCTAGCGTCTGACCCGGAATTCGGAAGCGCCATCAGAACTTTTCTGGCAAAAAGCTGCGACTGCGATCCGGACAATCCCGATTCTCACAGTTCCGCGCAAGTCGAATTGCTCAAGGCCAAGAAACGCGAGCTATGGATTCGCATGTTGTCCGGGCGAGACCCGGATCTCCCGAAAGTGTGGATCACGGACCGCGAAATTGAAACCGCGAGAGAGAATGGCCTCGCCGAACCCAGTCCCGACACGTATTTGCGCATCGACAAGAGCGGCAATGCCGTCAAGCTCATCGCGGACGACTATGTTGTTGCCGAGAACATCCGTAGCGAACGGCCTGTCCCTAATGCGGTGCCCATGCAATGGAGTCTTGAGCCTTCGCCATTGCCGCTCGACCCGGACGATCAGTCCTATTTCCCCTATTTCGTCTATGGCCGCATCCTGCCGGATACAACCTTTGACTTGAAGGATGGCATCGCGCCCCCCGATACATGGTGGCGGACGTCGTGGAACAGCGCCGAGAATCTGGCGCATCTGAACAACTGGCCTACGGCGGATGCATTCGAGGACCAGGACGTTTTAAGTTCCTTCCTCGTTGGCAACGGAACCCCGATTTACGACGGCACGGGTTCTCTCTTGACCCCGCGGCTACCCGAGGCGATCCAGGTGAAGTTCACGTTCGTCTACCCCGCGCCGTATTTGACTGCGGCGCCGTACGAGCGCAATTACGAACAGATAATCGATATCCCGACGGCCTTCACGAGAACGACCCTGACGGAAGCGCCATAGGGTAAGAACGATAGGACACATAGGACCTATAGGACCCACATAGCAAGACCGACCCGAGCAACAAATCATAGACCTCGCGGGACGCCGCGGGGAGTGAAGTAAAGCAGTAAAAGGCAGGTGACGCCCAATGGGCAGAGTTGGGGATATGAGGCGCGAAACACACAGCCGCGGCGCAGCGCTAATCATCGTAGTGGCCATCCTGGCCGCCTTGTTCTTGATCAGCGCCTACTTCTACACCTCGAGCCGGCGCGACCTGCGCACGGCCACCAACGCAGCCAATGCCATGCGCGCCAAACTCGCCATCGACGCCGGCACATCGATGGCCATCTCCTTCCTGCAAAACGACAAAGCCCTTCGCCCCACTGCCACTTCCCTCGACCACCCCTGGAACAGTTTTTTCAATGGCGCGTGGATTGCAGGAAAGCCATGGGCCTTCAATGGCGGCGGCGCTACCTGGATGGGAGCCACCGGCCCCCAGGTTCCGTACATCGACTTCCAGAGCATTGTGAATCTCGACACGTTGGTAACGGCCAACTGGAATGCGGCTCGCGCGACCATCGGCTTGCCCGAGACGCTCCCCATCCACGAAGCGCTCTACGTGCCGCGCGTCCAAGCCACCCCTGGTGATATCACCGGCGGCTTCGTCGTCGACTACGCCTACATCGACAAGGACAACACCCCCGCCCATATTATCGACACGTGGGCCGACGTCGATAGCGACGGCGATGGCCTCAAAGACGCGATGTGGATTCCCGTGCCGGTGGAGGAATTCTTCGGTGGGAACGACAAGGACGAGGACCCAACGCCGCCCGCCAATTCACCCTACATCGCCAACGAGAGTGGCGACGGCATCGACAACGACCTCGACTACGGAATCGTCGGCTCCAATGGGCTTGACGACGATGGCGACGGCGCTATCGATGAAGCGGACGAAGGCATCGACGAACCTGGCGAAGTCGCCTACTTCGTATATTGGGGCGGAAACGACGGCCTCGACAACGACGCCGATGGAGACGTGGACGACGCCGGCGAGCAGAAGCTCTTCATTACCGCACCCCTCCTGGGCGTGGTCGTCAACGGAGTCGACGACGACGGAAACGGTCTCGTGGACGACGACACGGAAGCGGTGCAGCTATTCGATTCGATTAATGTGCAGGTCAGTGCGCTCCCTCTCCGCGAGTATGCTGGAGACCCCGCCGGCGGAGACTACACCACGTCGCTAGACCCTGCCGTTGGCAGCGCTGACGTCGACAAAATCGACAACGATTACAGCCTCATCGTGAATGAGGCGCGCGGCTTCGCCTATCTGGACAATACCGATCCACAGAACCGCATCAAGAGCTACAACCTAATTGACACCGACACCTATTCTTCCAATCTCGGCCCCACGTTCACCGTCACCGCATACGGCGAGGCCGTGTGTACCGTCGGCGGGCGCGTCGCCGTGCAGATCGTCGATGAAGCCTCCAAGGTCAACGTCAACGCCGCGGGCGGCGTGGTCGCCGGGCCTGGCAGTGGCGTCGGCACCAGCAACTTGCTCACCTGGGCCTTCAGCGACGGAACCGGTCCGCACGAATACGACTTGCGCACGATTCCGAACTCTGGCCCGGTTGTCGCACAGAGCGTCTCCCAATTTCGATCCGGCGCCGCGCACGGTGATAGTGGCCTCGACGTTGGTGATCCCCTAACCCTGACGGGTTCCGCGACCGCCGCCTCGCTTACCCTCGATGCCGCGTTCCCCGGTTACGGCGGCGTGGACGACAACGGCAGCGCGCTGTGGATGATGCTCGACGGCCTCGACAACGACGGCGATTCCCCTGTCTATCAATCCAACGGCCTCGACGACAACAACAACGGCATCATCGACGACCCAAGCGAAGGCATCGACGAACTCTGGGAAGGCATCGACGAGCCGCAGGAATTCCAATGGTTCCGCCCGCTGCGCAACAAGATTGCCGAAACCGACGCCCTCGACAACAACGACAACGACGTCCTTAACGAGATCGGCGAGTTGGGCGACCGCTACTATCAAACCAGCGATCAGCTATTGGACGTCAACGAGATTGGCGACACGCGCCTCGTGAACATGCGCCCCGTCGTCACCGTCCACTCCACCGACCGCAACGAACGCTATCAACGCTACTACCGCAACGAAAATACCGGGGTCAGCCCCGACCCCTTCCAGCACGAGTTCCCGCAGACGAGCGGCCTCAAGCTCGACTTCAACTACGCCCTTGCCGACGGCATCTCCAATGCCCTCGGTCAGGATTGGGATTACCCCACCACCCCCGAAACCTTCACCGCGGGGTTCTCTAACGTCACCGAAGAAATCCGCGCATTCTCTCGTGGGCTGCGCCGAGAAGACGCCACCGTCGTCGGTGCGCCGTACGGTCGCGCCGAACTCGTTAGTGGAGTATTCTTCGAAGCGGACGCCGAACTGCGCTCGCTGCAACTCGGTCTCAACATCCAGGACAGCCGCGACACGGACCATGTCCGCTCCCAGTACATCACAACCGAACTGGACACGTGGTGGCGCGACCTCACCGATGCCTTGACGCCCGGCACGCCGAACGATGGCGAGGAAAAATCGATCCTTTATACGCAAGCGGGTGTCGAAGGCATCCGCATCAACGAAATCATGGTACGCCCCGTGCGCCGCGTCGAGTCCGAGGCCGTCTGCTCGCCGCACTTCGGCGAAGCCGGCTACACCGCCGAGATTGCCAATCTGGACCCCAACCGCTTCACCTACCTGCACACCCTCGCGCCCGGAAATCCCGATGTGTTGTGGGATTTCAACGTGACACAGGAGACCATTGACGAGCGACTCGGCGGCGGCGCTTTGACGCCAGCCAACAGCAGTGGCACAACTCCTTACCTTTGGGAAGTGAATGGCGGCGGTTATTTGGGGCCGCGTACCTATTGGCAGACCAACTCGCCCGATGGGCAAGACGGCTTAGGAAGCCAAGTTCCGAATGTCGTCCAATTCCGATTTGGCCCCAGCGCACAGCTTCCTCCAGGGCGCTACTACCTGACGTTCAACTCGATGGGACCGCTTGCCGATGGCGGGGTTGGACCCACGGTCGCCGCCGCCGCCCAGCTTCAGTTTGCTGTCAAGTATGCGCAGGAAGTAGGGATTGGCGGCGACACGGACATTCTCCAGGACATCGTCGATTATGTCGCGAGCGCGGATCCGGATACTGCCTTGTTGGTTCCTCCCACGGCTCTCTTTGGTGTGAATGCGTCTGCCGTGATTGGCTACCAGGATGGCCTAAATGCACTCAATGCCTTATCGCCGCTGAGTGGCTGGGTCATGCTTCCCACCACAACGAGCGAATACAATACGGCGACGAACTTGAACACGCCCTCGGGCTACAACCCCGACCGGTACGACGGGTATGGCCTCAACCGGGCCTACACGATCGTGATTCCGCCTTACGATGACCCCACTGCGGACGAAAACGGCGACACCATCAACGACAATGATCAAGTGTACCTCTATGTAGCCATTCGCATGGACGGCGGAGGGCATTTGGGTGTCGATGAATCCATGGCCGTTAACTTCTTCGACTTCAGCCAGGAACCCGACCACGAGTGGGTTGAAGTGGTGAATATCGCCGAATCCAACGAGTACATCGACCTCAGCGGATGGACGCTGGAAGTGGGCGGCGACAGGGCATCAACCCGCGTCTTGCGCATCCCCAACGACGTGAAGATCGCCCCTGGCGGGTCGCTGCTTCTCGTCACAGACAAATACGACATCGGGTCCGACCTATTTGACGATGCCGCCTTCTCGGCGGTTCCCTACGTGCAAAAGAACGGCATCGGCATGGCGCGTGGTCCACTCGGTGGCGACCTGGAAGACATCACGGAGCCCCCGATCCCGAACTTATGCGGGTCCGGGTTCCTTGCGAACCTCTACACAGGCAATCCAGCCAACGTCAACGAACCCATGGGGCCAAGCATCTTCCGCCGCATCGTCGACGTTGACTATGTCGATCGCGACGGGGACGGCGTGCCTGAAATTGGCTCCCCGGACGACCTTCTGCCTTCCACAAACGATTCCGCACTCGTCATCAACAAAGGGTTCGCCGCGGGCGAAGACAGGACGAAGGCATGGGACCGAATCGTCCAACTTGAAAGCGATGTCCACGCAGTGCCCGGAGGCAACGGGTTGGAGACAATCGCACGCTGGGTGCTTGGCGGCGGTGTCTTCCCCAACTACCCCGAAGAGAATTTCCTCGATGACGACGGCGACAACGGCGCGCTGATGTCCGACGGAATCGACAACAGTGGCAACAATCGGATCTGGGATTTCGACGGCCTCGACAACGACGGCGATGCCTTGATTGACGAAGGCCGGGACGGTGTAGACAACAATGCGAACGGCGTCGTCGACGAGCGCGCCGAAGGCGAAGGCGTTGATGAGCTTGATGCGTTTACCGGGCTTGGAGAAGGCTTCGACGAAGGCCGTTTCAGCCGCGAAGCCGCCGATTTCTTCGATACCGACAATCTCGACAACGACGGCGATACCCTGATTGACGAAGGAGCGGACGGGGTCGACAACAACGGCAACGGCGCGATAGACGACCCTGCCGAGAGCGAAGCGTTTCTCGTCGCGGTCCCCGGATCGTTCAATCCGCTCCCCGTGGACTTTGGCTTGGCTACTTCTATCGACTATCTCACCAGTCAGGGTGTTTTCGAGGGAGCGATTGGC
>JBAZRU010000379.1:0-6951 GCA_041662805.1 Candidatus Hydrogenedentales bacterium
TCGTTGTGTTGTTCCAACGAATGTTCCCTACACTGTCTTCGCTTCCCCAAAATGAGCTCTCTCCCGTATTCCATTACCAGCCGCGGCAACTCTAGGGTAGGGTTCATCCAAAGTCCAATTTCTTCAATCTCTGCCATTTGTTAAGGGTTGAGGCAATAGGATTCCCCGGGCCTACACCCCCGCGACATACCTCCCCGAACAAGACCCTGAAGTGGGCGGACAGGAGCACCGAGTGCAACGAACTCACCTATATCTATAGAGGCAACATTCGAGGACCGGACCATGCCTATGCAGTCGTATTCTTAATCCCCGGATTCCGGACCTCAGCCCCGCGCGGGACCCCCCCCTGAATCGTCAAAAGTATCGAAAGGTTGCACCCAACGGAGAATTGGACGAGGAGCCCCGAACGCAACAAATCAGGAGACCCCCCATGACCCACGAATTCGACCGCGCCCATCGCACGCGCTCACGTTCGCTTTCCTCATCTGCGTCATCTTTCGCTGAAATCAGTTCTCTGTTCTTCTCTGCGTTCCTCAGCGAACTTTGCGCCTTTGCGTTGAGATTCTTATTGATTTGGTTGCGGCTATGCCGCGCCGTTTCATCTGTGGATGGATCACTTGATCCCCCGGCCGTTCGCCGATATCCCAACACATGCCGAGGGACACCCCCCCTTGAACCGTCAAATTATTCGCATGGGTACACCCCCACGGAGCATGGGACGCGGCCCCGTGTACACAACATCTTCGTCCCCAATCCAAATTCCAAAACTCCGCCTCCCCTTGAACCGTTAGAAGTATCGTATGGGTGCACCCCCATTTTCCGACTGACTTCGGTCGAGGCGATTTGATAAAGTAGGAATACGGGGGACAGAGGTCGAGTTCTCGACCATACAAGGATTAACGGAACATGGCGAACAAAAGTGTTGGCTCGGATTCATTGGCAATGAAGGTCGAGAAGGAATATCGCGGCAAAAAATTCCGCGTGGCGTTCATCGGCTGCGGCGGAATATGCCAGACGCATATGGCCGCGTTGCGCGAGATGCCGGACGTCGAAGTGGTTGCGGGTGTGGACATCCTTCCGGAGCGCCTGAAGGCCTTCGAGTCGCGGTGGGGCGTAACGAAGCTCTACAAAGACTGGAAGAAGATGCTCAAGGAAGTGCAGCCGGACGGCGTCAGCGTGTGCACGCCGAACGGAATCCACGCGGCGCCGACCATCGACGCGTTGAATAGCGGATGCCACGTGCTGTGCGAGAAGCCCATGGCGATGACACCGGCCGAATGCGACCGGATGATCGCCGCGGCGAAGAAGGCGAAGAAGAAGCTTGCGGTTGGGTTCCAGTACCGCTATCACCCAAACACGCAATTCCTCAAGCGCGCACGCGACAACGGCGAGTTCGGCGACATCATGTTCGTGAAGTGCCAGGCGCTACGGCGGCGCGGCATCCCGAACTGGGGCGTGTTTGGCCAGAAGAAGCTACAAGGCGGCGGGCCGATGATCGACATCGGCGTGCATGTCTTGGAGATGGCGCATTACCTCATGGGGTCGCCCAAACCCGTCGCCGCGTCCGGCAACACGTGGACCTTCATGGGCAACAAGCCCTCGAAAGTCGTAAGCCCGTGGCCGGATTGGGACTACAAGACCTACACCGTCGAAGACCTCGCCATCGGTCAAATCCGATTCGCTAATAGCGCATTGCTTCAAGTCGAAGCATGTTTCGTGGCGCATATCGAGAAGGACGTCTGGAACTTCAGCTTCATGGGCACAAAGGGCGGCGGCCAATGGGATCCGCCCATGCTCTTTGCCGACCATCACGATACGATGGTCAATACGTCACCCGGATTTGTGGGAGACAGCACGACCTTCGAACAATTGTTCCCGCTAAAGCTGCGCAATTGGGTAGATGGCTGCGTAAAGGGGTCGCCGCTGGAGGCGCCGGCCGAGGCGGGTTTGGCCGTTCAAAAAATGCTCGATGGCGTCTACCGTTCCGCCGCCGCGGGCAAAGAAGTCGCAATCAAGTAATCGTCGCACAAAGGTGCACATAGAAACCCCGGACAGGCGGAGTTCAATCTCTGCCTGTCCGAGACGTGTACGTTCCGTGACGATACAAGCAGGGGATCCGCAATGAAACTCGTGTGTGCGCTGACGACGCTGCTAACGCTCATGGCCGCTTTGGCGTTCGGCGAAGAACCAGGCGATAACGGCTCAATCCTCTTCGACGCGTCGTACGGAAAGTTGTTGCCCGGCTCGACACCGTCCGTCGCACTCTGGTGGGCCTCATCCGGGTGGAAGGTCAGCAAGTGCCGTCCTGCGCCCACCGCAAAAGGCGGTGCAATCGAGATTCGCACCGCCCAAAACGAGTGGGATGCCGCGCAGCTTGTCGTACGTCCGTCGAGTCCCCTCAAGGGGTTCATCGCCCAGGCAAGCGCGCTTGCGGGGCCCGGTGGCGCCACGCTGGATGCCGCGAATGTGGAAGTCTTGCG
The DNA here is from genome assembly GCA_041662805.1 of Candidatus Hydrogenedentales bacterium. GTDB lineage: Bacteria > Hydrogenedentota > Hydrogenedentia > Hydrogenedentales > SLHB01 > JAIBAQ01. The sequence goes on from JBAZRU010000379.1 coordinate 2,481, forward strand.
CGTCCGCTACGTCACCATCCAGCGGCAGACCGACAAGTGGGGCGCGCTTGCTCCGTGGCCGGATCCCCTTCCCCCGTTCAAAGGCCCTATCGATCTGGACGCAGACCCAAAGGCACCGAACCAGCCCTTGTGGATTCGTGCGTTCGCCCCCAAAGGTACGCCGCCCGGAGTCTACAAGGGCACGATAAAGTTGACTGCGGAAGGCTACGCCGCCGAAGTCCCTTTGCGGGTCGTGGTCTACGCATTCGAGTTGCCCGACCGGGCGACGTGCCGGACGGCCTTTGGTTTCGGGGACGGGTATGTCTGGCAGTACCAGAAGATATCGGACCCGGCGCAGCGGCGTGAAGTGCTGGACAAGTATTGGCAAAGCTTCCGCAATCACCGCATCTCGCCGTATCACCCGACGCCCCTTGTAGAATTGCCGGTCGAGTGGGTCAAGCTTGCAGAGAACGAAGGCGCCGATTTGCCCGAAGCCGACCGTAAGCTCTTGCAGGCGAATGCGCTCACGCCGAAGTTCGACTGGCCGGCTTGGGGCGCGGGAATGGATCGTGTGTTTTCCACGTACGCCTTCAATTCGTTTCGGCTCGGGCTGCCAAACGTGGGCGGGGGACAATTGCAGGGATTCGAGGAAGGCACCCGCGAGCACGAACTCGCGTTCAACGCATACTGCCGCACGATGCAAGAGCACCTGCGTGAAAAAGGGTGGCTCGATTACGCGTATGTCTATTGGACCGACGAACCACGAAAGGAAGACTACCCGAATGTTCGGAAGGGCTTCCTGAAGCTCAAAGCGGCTGCGCCGGATATCACCCGGATGATCACCGAACAAGTTGTGCCCGAGCTGACTGACTGCGCAAATCTGTGGTGCCCGGACACGTGGTGGTACGAGCACGACAAGGCCGAAGAACGCCGCAAGGAAGGCGATCGCTTCTGGTGGTACGTCTGCACCGTGCCCAAAGCGCCGTTTCCCGGACTATTCATCGACCATCCGGGCACGGATCTTCGTGCGTGGTTGTGGCAGACCTGGAAGTTCAAGATCGATGGCGTGCTGGTCTGGGCAAGCAACCTGTGGTCAACCAGTCCGGCCTATTCGGGCGCACCGCAGAATCCCTACGAAGACCCAATGTCGTGGGTGAGCGGCGAAGGCACAAAGCCCGATGACAAAGAACCCTGGGGCAACGGCGATGGCCGGTTCATGTACCCGCCAGAAACAGCCGCCAGCGCGCAGCAGACCGAGACCATTCTCGATGGGCCGGTTGACAGCATACGCTGGGAGATGCTGCGCGATGGCATCGAAGACTACGAGTACTTGGTGATCTTGAAACGTCTCATCAACGAGCAAGGCGACAAGGTCTCCGCAAGGAAACGGAAGCAGTTCGAGAAACTACTCGTCGTGCCCGAGGAAATCACGAGTGGCCTCAAGACGTATACGAAGGATCCGGCGCCAATCGAGAAACACCGCGACCGCGTCGCGAACGCAATCGAAGCGCTCAGCACACGCTAAAACGCATCGTCGAACTCGAAGGAACGCATACAACTGCGCTTCGGACTATTTGTGTTGCCCCGCTTCCATGACCACGCGGAACCCATATCCAACTCCAGGCGCGTAGGACATGCGGCATGCGGACCGCAGAAAGAACGCCTTGCTTCCGTGTTTGCCTCCCCGCATGGCACGGGCCCCGTCCGCTCCATCATTGACAGGGTCCGTCACTTCTTCGGCCGTATAGAACTTCGGGTCGAAGACATCGAGGCAGTATTCGGTTTGGTTGCCAGGCATGTCGTAGAGTCCCCAAGGATTAGGCGGAAATGCCTTAACCGCGGTGATCTCTCCGCGGTAGACTCCGGCAGGGTTGTATCGCGTGGCCTTCTCGCCGTCGAAGTTGGCTTGATCTGTGGAGATAGTCTCTCCGGTATAGAAAGCGGTCGTGGTGCCCGCGCGGCACGCGTACTCCCACTCCGCTTCCGTGGGCAAACGGAATGTGCGTCCGGTCATGGCTGATAGCAGCTCGCAGAATTCCCTGGCTTCGTACCACGTGGTTTCACTTGCAGGAATGTCCTGATTCTCCGAAGTGATCGCGCGCGTTTCGTCCCCCATGACGGCGACGTATTGCGCGCCGGTGGTCGGCGTTGCCGCCATGTAGAACGCGCGCGAGATAGTGACCTTGTGCTGGGGACGCTCCTCTTCTCCACCGCCTTCGCTCTCGGGAGACCCCATCATGAAACTGCCCGCGGGGATCCGAACCAGTTCAAGCGTGGCCTTGCCGCCGACATCCAACACGAGGGTTGACGCATCACCATCACTTGATGGGGACATACTCACCTTCGTTGTCCGGATCAGCTCCTCACGGCGCGCTTTGCGTGCGATTTCCTGCGCCAGCTTGCGCTCCTCAACCGCCTTCCGGCCTTGGGCGCAGAGCGCCACGGCATCGTCCTGCCAGACGCGAAAGGTTGCCGCGTCAACGCGGGCGTCCCGCTCTGCCTCGCGCGGATTGGTGTCGTTCAGGAATTCCTCCAGATTCGGGTACCCGTCGCCATCCTCATCGCGAAGGGTGTCGGAACCGTCGTTGGCGTTGAGGCCATGGCGCGTTTCCCACGCATCAGGCATGCCATCGCTATCCGAATCTTGGGGTGCCTCGCCATTCGCAAGTTCGGGCCATCCCCCGACTTCATTCTGCGAGTCGATGATGCGTCCGGTTCCCGACTGCACCTCATTCATGAGCCGTGAATCGGCGCTGTCTCGCTGTGGAAGCACAGCCCCCGCGTGTTCCAAGACGCGTTCCAGGGCCTGCTCCGGCGAGTCCGTCTCGACGGTGGGCGTTCGAAATGGTTCGGACACACGGCTCAAGGCACGGAGAGCATCTGCATCGACGCTTTTGGAGAATGCGAGCAACAGACTGTTGTCCCCGGTCTGCTTGGGATGGCCTTCCAGGGTGTTGGCCTTCAGGAAAAGTCGAGCCATGTCGTCTCCAGGAGCAAAGAGCTTTGTCCGGGCGCTTTTGGTGGTGTTGGGACCGGGCTTGAGGTAATTGCCCACGTAATTGACGTAGCAAGGATCGCTGCGGGTATAGCCGGCCCGATACCCCCAGTCATAGATGACGTTGTTGCGGAAATCGAGGACCACCGTATTCACGCGGGGATTGCGCGAGGCATTGTGCGCGTAGAGGCAGTGGTGCATAGTGATGCCGCCGTCGCCATCCAGGATAGACCCCTTGCTGTGCTCGCCTTTGGGATGGACGGAGCGCGAAAGCCCTTCCGCCATGATCGACCATTGCACCGTCATGTTGCGCGTCCCAAACGAACTGAGCACTTCGTCGGTCGCCCACGAAATCGAACAGTGATCGATGATCAAGTCGCGTCCGCCAAAGATGGCTGCCGGTATCTGATCCTGAGACGCAATATCCCCCCTCCGGGAGCGGTCGAGCCCGCAATCGTGATGAATGGATTGGTCAGGGACAGGTCCGCCTTCAACGCGATCGTGCCGCCCACGCGAAACAGAACGTAGCGCGGCCCTTCCGCGCTCACAGCCGCGCGCAGACTTCCTTCGATGGGCGACTCGCTGCCGGGGATGTAGTCTTCAAGCGTGGTGACGAAAAGCACCTTACCGCCGCGACCGCCAGGCGTGCACGCACCGAAGCCCTCCGCAGTAGGAAAAGCCTTTAGGAGCGTCCCCGAAGCTTCGTCACCCCAAGCCTTCACCACAAGGGACGACAACACGAAACACAAGAGCAGAGAAATGGAGAATGCTGCGCGACTATGCACGTTTTGGTCATCCCGTTGTGTCAGTTCCCACTGGAAGCTGCTTCGCCTGAGCCCGCCTCCGTCCAGCCTGGCTGCGAGACAATTGCCGCGTAGTTAGAAAGGTTGAACGCACTGCTGCGAACAGGCGAATACAACCGGCCCTTCTTCGGGCTATCGTCCTGCGAGTACACCCACAATTCATAGGGATCCCACACGATGATCTCGTCGCGGCAATCCCCGGTAACGTCGAGCGCCGCACAACACATATCCGGGTGTCCGTCCGCGGGAAACTTCACGACGCATCGGCCCCAACCATCGAACAAGCCGCCATCTTCGACGTTGGCGGAGAGCAGGAGATACTCGCCGGGCATCCCCGTCCAGTTTGTCGGTTGGCACAGACTCCCATGCTGGAACGGTTCAAAGCTGTGGTACACGTCGCCGTTCGCGTCGAAGAAATGGACAATCCCCTGGTTGCCCCAGAAGTTCACCGTGGCGACCTCCAAGCCCGGCAGGTCCGGACGAAGATCGGCGATACCCGGGTTCTGCACATGGCCCAGGTAGTGGTGTTTCAGGATGGTGCCCTTCGCATCCGCGAATACCATGCCTTCATCGCTCGCGGCGCAGACAAACAGCGGCGCCGCATCTGCTTCCTGCTTCAGCTTAACCAGAGCTACGCCATCATCATGGTCCGCCAACTGCTGGTCCAACGTCCAGAGCTGCCTCCCATCATGAG
>JBAZRU010000380.1:0-6943 GCA_041662805.1 Candidatus Hydrogenedentales bacterium
ACGGCCATGCCATCGTTGGGCGCGTCCGGCGCGGGTCCGGTCTGGGCTACGCGAATTGGTGGGCGAACGCTCCCGGCGGGCGGAAGTGTGTGGGGGGGCAGCGGCGCGCTCGCCACCAGGATACTCTCGCCGCAGTAGGGGCACATGGCGCTGTTGGCGTCGCCCGCGTCCTCGATCATGACGCGGCTGCCGCATTTGGGACATTGAATGTTGGCCATGAGACCTCCTTCCCGTGCTTAACTCCACGCTCACCCGCGCTGTCTCTCGATTCCTCTTCGGAGGGCGGGTTTTCTAACCCACCCTCCGAGTTGGTCAGTTCCCGAAGTCGACTTCCCTCGGTGGCCAGAACCCGCCGTCGAGTGCCTGCAACACGCTAATGGTGCGTTCCGTCATCGGCCACTTGCCCGGATACTTGATGAACTCCACGCGTCCGTTCATATAAACAACATTCCCACCACCAGGGATATGGTTTCCTACCCGTTCGATGAAGATAGGGGCTTTCACTTGGACGACCGCGTTAACTGCCGCGCTGGCTGCCGCGTCGGATGCCGCGCCGCCGCTGCTTTCGATTTCCATTCTCTCTCTCAAACGGCGGATGACGCCTCCCGCCGTGTTCAGGTCGCCTTCGAAGTTGCCACCCGCAGCCGTCGTTGCGCGATACGCCTCGGCAAAGGCTTCGACGTCTTCGTCGCTTGTCAAGGCATAGCCCAAATAGAAGTAGCTGCGGTCGTCCAACATAAACGCGGGGTCTTGTGCATTGCTTTCATTGACCAATTCGGCATCCGAGTCGCTCGGGCATGCCATTATTTGAAGGTCCGACAAGTACTCGGGAAACAGACATTCCCTCGGCTTGGACGGATCGTTCTCGAACATGAGCTTACCGGGCTCGGGCGAAAGCGCGGGGTAGTACGCGCCTTTGCTTTCGTTGGAGAACATCTTCATGACGAGGCCAACCTGCTTTAGGTTGTTCGCACACGAAGCGCGACGCGCCGCCTCCCGCGCGCGGGCCAGGCCGGGAAGCAGGAGCGCCGGAAGGAGCAACATACAGAGGGCAAGGTTGATGCCGCTCAGGATTATCCCGGCGATGGCCAGCCCCTCTCCACGTACCGCAGGCCGTGCCTTGCGAATCCGGGACAGCGCAACCGCGCCGGTAATCGTGCCGGGAATCGAGCATAGCGGACCAAAGCACAGGTAGGAGCAAATACCCAGGATGAGGCTGGCGACGGCCATGCCATCGTTGGGCGCGTCCGGCGCGGGTCCGGTCTGGGCTACGCGAATTGGTGGGCGAACGCTCCCGGCGGGCGGAAGCGTGGGGGGGGCCAGCGGCGCGCTCGCCACAAGGATACTCTCGCCGCAGTAGGGGCACATGGCGCTGTTCGCGCCGCCTATATCGTCTAGGAGCACGCTGTTGCCGCACTTGGGACATTTCACACTGGCCATGAGAACCCCCTCTTCTTGATTCGCGCCCACAACTGCGCACGACTTTGGCGGCACCGCCGCCGCGACAGTCCCATCCTAGCGTGCCGCTACAATATAGCGGACGCGCGTGAATGAACACAACATGCAACTTCGACCCGCCAATTACTCAAGCGGCAGGCTACGCCACCATTGCGAGTAGCGCACTGAAGAGCAGGTTCATCCCGTTCACGATAATCCCTGCCTTGGCGAGACCTGCATCTCGCGGTGTGCCGCCCGAAACCGGAATGCGGCTGAAAGCGACTATTCCGACTAACAGGCCAGGCAAAGAGAGTATTGGTCCTAGACATACGAAGAAGGATCCTGCGCCCAACGCCAGACTGAGCAAGGCCACGCGATAGATGGGCGTGCCAGACACCAGCGGAGGCGGAATCCCAATCGACGACTTGCGCGCACGCGGGAAGGGCGGCGGCATGGCGGACCTCCCCTTCCCCTCAGACTCGCAGCTTCCCCCTCTGATTCGGGACTCGGTGTCCTTCAACTTTGGAAGGGACTCGAAATCAACGAGCCCATCCATGGGGTCAGGAATTAGCGGCTTTGCCTCGGGCTCGGCGTTCTTCTGCCAGACAGCGCTATGGGGATCGCTTAGCTTCGGAAGGGTCTCGAAATCTACGGGCCTTGGCACGGCTTCGGGGATTCTCGGCTCCGCTACAGGCTCGGCAATTTCCGGACCGGTATAAGGGTCGAGCACTTCCAGATCCAGGATCGGCACTGGAGTCTTCGGCTTGGCTATTGGCTTGGGAGTCTTTCGCGTCGTGGTGCGCTCGAAGGTCCGATGCGACGCGAAGGAATCAACGACATCGGGCGCGGAGTTGGGCACAAGGATACTCGCGCCGCACGAGAAACACATGGCGCTGTTGGCGTCGCCCACGCCGTCGATGGATACCTTCTTCCCGCACTTGGGACATTTCACACTGGCCACGGACTTACCCCTTGTCGACGACCGGCCTCAGACGTTCCACGACCACCCGAGCCGTTTTTACCCGCGCGTGGTACTTGTCGTCCCCCTCTATGATGATCCAAGGGGCATGTGTGGTTGAAGTGCGTTCCAACATATCCGACGCCGCCAACCAATAATCGTCCCATCGCTTCCGGTTGCGCCAGTCTTCGTCGGTGATCTTCCAATGTTTGCTGGGCTCGGCCTGGCGGTCCGTGAAGCGTTTGAGCTGCTCTTCTTTCGAGATGTGGAACCAGAACTTGACGAGTACGACACCGCACTCGACGAGTTCGGACTCGAATTCGTTAATCTCGCGGTAGGCGCGCTGCCACTCCTCGGGTTTGGCAAACTCCTCCACGCGCTCCACCAACACGCGCCCGTACCAGCTTCGGTCGAAAATCGTGAAATGACCCGCCTTGGGCAACGGCCGCCAGAATCGCCACAGGTAATGGTGGGTGCGCTCGTCTCCTTGCGGCGCGGCGATGGGCACAACCTCCAGCCCGCGCGGGTCCATTTCCTTCGTGAACCGGCGGATGTTGCCGCCCTTGCCGGACGCATCCCACCCTTCGTAGACAATCACCACCGGCGTGCGCCGCACGTAGCAGAGGTGCTGTAGACGGCGCAGTTCGCTTTGCAGCAGTGGAAGCTCCTTGTCGTACTTCTCGCGGCTGAGCGATACCTGCGTCTTGACGCGGTTGAGCGGGCTTGTGCGGCGGCGCGGGGCCGGAGCCTGGGGCGCGGCCGCGGACCCGATGCGGAGCAACGCCTGCTCGAAGGCCGCCAGCAACGTCTCCGCAACCTTCACTTCCCGATACCGTTTGTCGGTCGCGGGCACGACGGTCCACGGCGCGTACGGCGTTGAAGTCTCGACCAGCATGTCTTCAATGGCTTGCAGGTGCTCGCCGTAGCGCTTTTGCTGGCGAAGCTCGTGCTTTCCCACTTTCCAGGAAAACGCAGGATCTTTGCTAAGCTTCTTGAAGCGGCTCGCCTGCTCCTTCTTCGAAATGTGCAGCAGAAACTTTACAATGACGACGCCGTCATCGGCGAGTTGCCGCTCGAAGCAGCGGATACGTTCGTATGCGGACTGGCATGTCGCGCGCGTCTTGTCGCCTTCGACCCTGTCCTCCAGCACTTCGCGATACCAACTATGGTCGAACACGCCGATGGTCCCGCCAGCGGGCAGGCGCGTCCAGAACCGCCACATGGGTGGGCGGAACCGCTCTTCCTCGGTGGGCGGTACAATGGTATGCACCTTGAAGCCGCGCGGATCGAGCGGTTGGAGCAAGCGGCTGATGGTTGTGCCCTTGCCCGCGGCGTCCCACCCTTCGAAGACGATGAGCACGGGAATGCCCGCAGAGTGCAGTTCCCGCTGCCGTTGGGAAAGCTGCGGATCCAGCACGTTCATGGTCTCTTTGTGTTCGGACTTGGACAGACTTGCGGCGAGGTCGATGGTTTCCAGCATGCTGTGCTACTCCCCATTGCTGGGGGCAGTGTAGCGCGCTTTGACAGTCACCGCAATCGCTTGGTCATCTTCCGGAAGGGCGGGCTTTCTTATACTCTTGATACGCTGCCAGCGTGAAGCCAGGGCTCAGGCGGCATTGTTCTTCGAAGCTTGTAATGCCGAGGCCGCGAATTCGGGGTCGTGCTATACTGACATGGGTAAGTGAAAAGAGGAGGCAAGGCCATGAATGAACATAGCAGCCATCAGGAAAGTCTTGAAACACTCGCCCGAGTGCTGATTCGTTGCTTTCTGGGCGGGGCGATCTTCTTGTTGATCTGGTTTATCTCCTGTGTCGTGGCTCGGGATTCCATTTACCTCCTGCAGTCAAGGTGGTTTGGTATCACTCGCGAACACTTCGAGTTGGTCAACTACTGTGGAATAGCAGCGACGAAGATTCTCATCATTGTCGCGTTCCTGATTCCATATGTCAGCCTGCGATTGGTCCTCAAGAATAGGCCGTGAGTCTTGTCGGCGAGACAGCAAGAACGTTTTACGGACTCCCTTCGACAAAGCAGTCGTCCAACTCTTTTCCAGGCAGGCGGACTTTCAAAACGATTACCGCCTGGCCGACTACAAAGGATTAAGTTGCGCATGCGGTGCGCCCTTCCCCACAATGACGCGACGTTTGGTCAATTATGTGGAGGCAGGAGTAAGCGTGACGGAAATCGACGACACCGGACTTGCGGAAGTCTTGGCGAAAGCCCTTGTGTGCCCCCGGACGCATCGCCCTTTGCAGGCCCGCGACGGCAAGCTCGCATGCGAAGGTGCGACGTATTCGGCCGGCTTGGACGGCTATTTCGACTTCACGCTCGAACCGGTCTTCTACGATATGGAGTCTACGAGCGAAGAGTATGCCGCCGAACAACAGGCCTCCTGGCGGCGGTTCTACGACGAATTCTTGAAACCGTGGGTCCAACGCGAGAATGCGCGACGCGTCCTCGAAGTCGGCTGCGGCATGGGTATGGGTATTCGGTTCCTCGCGGAAGACGGCATCGATTCGTACGGATTGGATATCCCTTGCCTGGCGAGATTCTGGGCGCGCGCGGGCAATGACCCGCGCCATTTCGTCAACGGCGACGGCGCGTGCATGCCGTTCCCCGACGGCTACTTCGACGCGGTATACACGCTGGGGACGATCGAACACATCGGCACGAAAGTCGGCCACTACACCTTAGCCGACGACTATTGGGAGACGCGCCGCGCGTTCGCCCGCGAGATGTTGCGCGTCACCAAGCCTGGTGGCCGTTTGCTCGTGACGTGCCCGAACAAGCATTTCCCCATCGACATCCACCACGAACCCACCGACGACGCCACCCCTCCGGGCACAGCACGCCTTCGCCGCCGCATCTTCGACCGGTTCGGAATGAACGTCCACAAGCCGTTCGGGAAATATCACCTGTTTTCGTTTGGCGAATTGCGGCGTCTGTTCTGCACGATGAACACGGCACAATCCATCGAGCCCCTGCCGTTGAAGCATTACTTCGCCTTCAAGCGCACCGGCTCGCTCGGTCTGTTGCGCCTGTTGAAATCCCCCATCATTGCCTATATCGAAAACATGCCCGCCGCCATTGGCCGCTCGTTTCTTAATCCATTTCTTGTCGTTGAAGTTCGGAAATGATCCTAATCCGGGCAGGAAATCGAAGGGGCGCCGCCAGATGACCTGGAGGCGCCCCGATGTCTTCAAGCTACTACTGCGCTTAGAAGGAGTCCGAAATCACGCCGAGCAGCACTGCCCATGCACGGGAGAACGGAGTCTCCGACGGATAACGAATGAAACTCACGTGGCCGTCCATATAGAGCACATTGCCGCCACCCGGAATGTGATTCATGAAATCCGGGTTGGTCGAGTTCACGTCGTCCTGCACCACGAAGATTTCGCTCTGCGCTTTGGATGACGCGGCGGGGTTGTTGATGTCGGAGATGAAGAATCGCTCGATGCCCTCGCGAAGCCTGTAGATAGTGAGGCTGCCACTCGAACCGTCTTCACTGAACACGGAAGGGTCGCCATCGACTGCCCAGTCGTTCGCGATGCGGTCATTGATATCCAAGAGGGCACTCACGAATTCCGGCTTCGCCGCCGCCATAATGCTGGCAAGGTCCGAGAGGCCGGCGTCATTGGCATTCGCGGGATCGATGAGCCACAAATCGTCGGTGATCGCAAACCCAAAGTAGTTGTAGGACAAGGGGTCGAATTCGCACGGCTGGACCGCGTTCTGAGGATCGTTGCCAATATTCCATCGTCCCTCACTGATCGATGCCAAACCGTCCGAATCCGAAGGGCATCCGAGGATGTTGATGTCGGTCAGATATTCGGGATAGACCTGTGTGCCCTCGAAGAACACCGACAGACTGGTGTTTGGCACGCAGGTGTCGCCATTGAGCATCTTGATCGACGGATAGGCCTCGCCTTTGGATTCGTTTGCGTACATCTTGAAAACCAAGCCCATCTGTTTCAGGTTGTTTTGGCACGAGGCCCGGCGCGCCGCTTCGCGGGCGCGCGCAAGCGCTGGAAGAAGTATTGCTGCAAGAATTCCGATGATGGCTATGACGACGAGCAATTCAATCAGGGTAAATCCACGACGTGTGCGTTTCATACTTCGTCTTGCCTCCTTGTGGTGACTGGGCGAGGCATTGCCGCCGCCCACTCTGCTTGCCCCGCAAGGCATCCGCTCGGCAATGTCACATCGGGTGACGCCGCCGGCGCGATGAGCAAAACGGAGACACCCCCCTGTTGGACTCGCAACTACGCGACAACTTGGTCAAACAGGAGGCTATACGCCGTCTTGATTTCTCGACTCCAAAGGACGCCTTGCAGATCGAACTCTAGCATGGAGTTGTATACTTGGCAAGGATTTTGAGCGCCAAACCAGCCCAAGTAGCTGTACAACAATCGCAGATTGCGCAGACTTTGCAATTTGCTACCGATAGAAGCGTCCACTTTGTGGGGGAATCTGGGGATTGACCGCCCTTGGAGCTATGACTCCTGATACGACCGGCGCAGGGTGGTGGACAGGATGCCCATGGCCTCA
>JBAZRU010000381.1:0-5071 GCA_041662805.1 Candidatus Hydrogenedentales bacterium
ACCGCCCGAGGCCTTCGCCAGGAACACCCCCATCCGGGCCTACGCCGAATCCATTTACACCGGCCCACCCATGAGTGAACCCATGTCAGAGCGGAATTCGCGGACTGACACATGCGAAGCGACCGCGGGGAGCGCAGACGTGTCCCACAATTCTGAGGGGAACGGTAGATAGTGGCGCGTCTCCGCCGACAGGTGTGTCGGCGGAGAACGGGCGCTACGAATGTAGGCCGAAGACGCCCGGCACAGAGGCCGGGCGCTACGAATGAAGGCCGAAGACGCCCGGCTGCCGACAGGTGTGTCGGCGGAGGCCGGGCGCTACATCGACCTGCGATATTACGCGGTGCTGCACGGCCCCTATTCACGATGCTATTCTTGTGTGGTGGTTCATGTGCTTCGTTGCGAAGCTACGGGGGCAGCACCCCGAACATAAAGAGGACGATGCCGTGGCAAATTGTCTTGTGGCGCTTTTTTGCGTGGTTGCGGCCGGAGATTCGTCCGCACACTTGGAGGCGTTGCGCGCTACCTTGCTTCAATGGCAGGACCTCGGTATGGAGTTCTCGTCGGACATAAAGTACGTGTCGAACGTCGAGTACAACAGCTACGGCAAGACTTTTCCTCCGGGGACGCTTATCTATCATAAAATCACGAATCTGTGCCGAAGGCAGGGCTCGAAGTTCTACATCGAGTTCACGGACATTTCCTTGCCGGCCGATTCGGGCGTCGCCCCGGGCGACCGAAGTACACGCGTGGGCTTCGATGGCGATCTCCTCCGCATCTACACCAATGCAGGGAACGAAAAACCGAACTTCTACGGGCAGATCTCGGCCAACGGCGTGGAGGTGGGCAAGTCGTTGTATGCGTCCGGACAAGGCGGCGATTTCTTGCGTGGTACGCAAAACAAATCCGCCGAGGCGCTGCCGAGCCTGTTGGAATTGATATCCGACCCTGCCTACCGGCTGGACTGGCAAGACGCGCGTGAAACAATCGACGGGCGGCCGTGCCTGGTGCTGAAGATTCAAGAACCCGGCGAAGACGGGGCGGCTCACCGTATTTGGATAGACACGGAGCGGGGCTACAACTACCTGCGCTGGGATACCTCCCGGCGGCAACAAGGCCCGGACAAGAAGCCCGGCAAGCGGACACTGCTCGTGCAAACGCGCGTGCACGGCGTTGTGCTGGAGCAGATTGACGGGCGCTGGTTTCCAACCCAAGGCGCGTTGGAGCACGTGATCACGCATCTCCCAAATAATGGGGCGATGACCGACAGAAGCTTGACGGTCGCGCTTACGAACGTGAAGCTTGGGAAGACCTATTCCGATGCGGATTTCTTCGTGACGTTTCCTCCGGGCACTCGTGTGCAGGACGGGCGCGCTACAGGAGAATCCAGCGCTCAAGCCGAAAGGACTCCGGATTCCAGCAAGCAGTAGAAAGCGTCAACATCCCGTTAACGGACACTGCTCGATTCCGTTCGTCTTCAATCCCGCTCTGCATCTGCCCTCGCCCGTGTGATAAGGTTGCTGCCGTGAATGCAGCAGGTTATCCATGAGCGAAGCAGGCGAGATTCATTTCATTTCCAGGGCCGGACACCGGGGGTATCGAAATCCACGCGATATCGTCGAGGCCCATTCCATCGGCGAAGTGATCCCGGCGCTTCGACGTGTCGAGCGTGCCGTGGTGGGTGGACTGCACGCGGCGGGGTTTCTTACGTATGAGGCCGCGCCCGCGTTTGATGCCGCGCTGAAGTGCCACGAGGCAAGCGGCCTCCCGTTGTTGTGGTTTGCGCTGTTCGATGGCGTAGACGAGGAGCAGTTCGCGCCGCCGGGTGAGCCGTTTCCGGTGGGGGCGTGGACGCCGCGTGTTGCGGAGGCGGAGTACGCGGCGACGGTGGCGCGCATCCGTTCGTGGATTTCTGCAGGCGATACCTACCAGGTGAACTATACGTTTCCGATGGAGGCGTCGTTCGCGGGGTCGTCGCTCGACTGGTTTGATGCGCTGGCGGATTCGCAGCAATCCGATCACTGCGCCTTCGTGAATACGGGACGATTCCAATTGTTGTCGGCATCGCCGGAATTATTCTTCTCGCTCAACAACGGCGTGCTGCGCACGCGGCCCATGAAGGGCACGTGTCCGCGCGGACGATGGACCGCGGAGGACGTGGCGTTCGCGGATGCGTTGCGCGCGTCGGAGAAGGAACGCGCGGAGAACGTGATGATTGTGGACCTGCTGCGCAACGACATGGGCCGTATCAGCGATGTGGGTTCGGTTCATGTCGAGCGTCTCTTCGAAACCGAACGCTACCCGACGGTATGGCAGTTGACGTCGACCATCGCGTCGCGCACCTCCGCGTCCGTGCCCGAAGTATTGGAGGCGCTGTTCCCATCCGGATCGGTGACCGGCGCGCCCAAGGTGCGCACGATGGAGATCATCCGGGACATCGAGCCGTGCCCGCGCGGCGTGTACTGTGGCGCGATGGGGTGGTACTCGCCCGACGGACGCGCCGAATTTAACGTGGCGATCCGCACCGTCACGGTCGATACCAAGACTGGGATGGCCACTTACTTTGTCGGCAGCGGTGTTACGTGGGATTCCTCGCCGGTCGCCGAATACGAGGAGTGTCTTTCGAAAGCGGCCATCTTGCGCGAACCGCGCGAGGCCTTCGCGTTGATCGAATCGATTCGCCTTGAGGATGGCTATCACCTGCTCGCGGAGCATATGGAACGTCTGTGCGACAGCGCGGCGTATTTTGGATTTCCCTGCGATCGTGCGGCAATGGAAGCGCTCCTTGATGCGCAAGCGCGTGCATGGCGCGACACGTATGAAGACGTTCCATTGAAGGTGCGCCTATTGCTGAGTCGCGACGGCGCAGTGCGTGTCGAGGCTGCGCCCGCACCTCCTGCGTTGCCGGTGCGAGTCGGATTCGCCGCGCGTCCCATCGACGAGAGGGACATTCATCTTTTTCACAAGACCACGCGTCGCGATGCATATGAGTCGGCCCGCGCGTCACGTCCGGATTGCGACGATGTGATACTGTGGAACGCGCGCGGCGAGGTGACGGAGAGCACGACGGCGAATGTGGTTGTGGAGATGAATGGCGAGTACCTCACGCCGCCGGTGCGTTGCGGTTTGCTTGCGGGCACGTTGCGTGCGCGCCTCCTCGCCGAAGGGCGAATCAAGGAAGCTGTGTTGAGCAAGGCGGATGTGTCTCGGGCGTCGGCCATTCACCTGATAAACTCGGTGCGCGGGTGGATCCCCGCGCGATTAGTGGACAATCAAGGGTAGCATCACGTGTTGAAGCAGGAAGACTCAGCGCCTCCGGGCGTACGCTTCGCGATCTACGCGATGGCTTTCGCGTGGCCGTGGGGCGTGTACGAGACGCTGCCGGTCCTGTGGCTTCCGCTGTCGAGCCTGCTTGCGGGGGTGGTGCTGGTCGCGAGCGCGATCGATTCCCTTCGACGCAAGCGCCTCGATATTCCATTTGACCTGCTGTGGCCGGCCCTCGCGTGGGCGGGGTTGACGGTCATCGGAAACATCACTGGTTCGTACGAGTTGTCAGCAAATGCCATCTTCGCCGCGCTAGTCTACGTGGCCACCGTGTACGCCACGCGTTCGCGCGACGTGATCGCCCATTGCCTTTGGTTGTCTACGATTGCGGGTGCGTGTGTGGCGGTGCTGACGATCGCGTCGCGCGCCGGATACTTGATTCCCACGGCCTATGTCATCGACGCGTCCGGCATTCAGGAGACGTATGCCCGTTTGGCAACGCGCGTGTTTTCATCTCCGCCGACGTTCGCGTTTGCCTCGGCCTTTTCTTCGGGGCTCTGCACATTGGTTGTATGCGGTGTTGTTGCCCTCCATGCGGCGTGCACACGCGGCATACCGCGCGCGGCCCGGTACTTCGCCCTGTCCGCGACACTGGTCATGGGTTGCGCTTTGCTGGCAAACGCGCTTCCGGCCTTCCGTAGCGCGGAGGCATGGGTCCCGCTCGCGGGGCTTCGCGGCTCGTGGATCGATGCGCTGGCCTTTGGCGCGGCGCTTTGGCTGGCTATTCGGATAATCGTCCGAAACACGGCCTCGTTGCGGCGCGCCGGGGCGTCGCCCGCACACCCTGTCGTGATAGCCGTTGGGGTTGGGGCCGTCGCATGGCTCGCGCTGCCGTTTGACGTCGCGCCGTTCCATGGTTTTCTGCTTGGGATCGCGGCCGCTTACGGACTGCGCGAAGCGCCCGAGGCTCCCCGAGTATCCGAGCGGCTGTGGCTCGTATCGCCGATCATCGTCCTAGCGCTGTTCAACATGTGGACGGTTAGCTTGGAGAACCGCGACGATCCGCGCAACTACGACGAGGTATTGTCCGCGGATGTGGCGCAAGGCGACCGCGCCACGGCCTTCGATCGGATCGCGACGTTGCGCGCCCTCGGCATTCAGGAGCGTCATCTTTCGCTATCGCAGGCGCGGATTGCCCTCGCTTATGAACGCCCCCACTGGGCCGCGCAGAGTCTTGCTCAGGCCGTGAGCCTTTCGGAGCAGGGACGCACGGTGCTGCCGGACCCGTCGCCGAATGAGGTGCAACGCTTTTTGGTTCAGTTGCGCGAGTTTGGCTCACACTCGGACGACGCGGGCGCATCGCTCGCCCAAGAGACGGCGCTTGCCGCCACAAATCAGACGGAGGCAGCCCTGTCCTTGTTGGAGAGCAAGGCCCGCGAGACCACCAACCTGGCGCTTTTGGAGACGCCCGACGCAATGGCCGCGGAGGCGCTGGCATTCTTGCTCGGCGCTCCGAGAGCCGTCGAAGAACTCCGCACGTGGCCGCATGAAAAGCTCGCCGCGTGCCTGGACCGAATTGATGCCCGCGTGGAACCGATCCCAGAAGGATTTCCCGCCGAGTTGCTTCCCATGATTGTCGCGTACCGGCCTTCGGCGAACGGATACGCGGTCCGTGTCTGGACCAAGGTTCGGCAGGTGGCCGCCGAGGTGCCGATGATTTGGGTGGCTCCCCAATACCCGCCGCCGGACGCCTCCACGGTCGCATGGCGGAAGACGGCGCCCATCGGCAAGGAGTGGTGGCGATTCACGC
>JBAZRU010000381.1:5150-6921 GCA_041662805.1 Candidatus Hydrogenedentales bacterium
AATCGAGGCGAATCCGTTGCCGTTGGAGGCGCTGCCGGACGACGCGGTGGTCTTGATCCTGCGCTAATAAGGGCGGATGATGGAGCGTCGCTCTTTCCCGGATTTTCGCTGTATTGACAGAATTCGCTTGATCCTCTAAAATTCTTCGTGGATGGTCTGCGATGTTTGCGGTCAGGTCCACGGGGAGTCTGCTACCGAAGAGGTGGCAGTCAGGGGGATGCAGTAATGAACTCGACGTCATGCTTGGCGAAATCCGTGTGTCTTGTCGTACTTGTTTTGGTCACGACGAGTTGTCCTACGCCGCCGGCAGCAACGGCTCCAACGGTATCTGCCTTCAGTCTCAACAACGGTTCGCTTGCGACCACCTCGCGCACGGTTACGCTCAACAACGCGTGCGCCAACAATCCGACCCAGTACACGGCGAGCGAATCGGCAGGCTTCGCCGGAGCGACCTGGAAGAGCTATTCGACCGCGCCCACATTCGTGTTGTCTTCGGGGGACGGCGATAAGACGGTTTACTTCAAGGTCAAGAACTCCGCGGGGCAGTCGAACGTATCAAGCGCGACGATTGCGCTTTCCGAACTCATCCTGCCGGAGATAACCGCATTTTCCATCAACAACGGCGCGGACAGTACGCTCTCACGCACCGTCACATTGAACAACACGTGCACAAATGGCCCGACCCACTACATGGCGAGCGAAGCGTCAGACTTCTCAGGTGCATCGTGGGAAGCCTATGCGACAGCCCCTTCGTTTACGGTGTCCGCGGGCGCCGGGACAAAGACAGTGTATTTCAAAGTGAAGAACGTTTCCGGAGAATCGGAGGCGGAAGATGAGAGCATTACCTTGAGTTCGCCGCCTGCGATGCAGGACTTGGGGACGTTGGGCGGCTCCACGAGCACGGCGAAGGCGATCAACAACTCGGGCCAGATCGCCGGGTTTGCGGATATTGCATCGGAGTTGCATCGTGCATTCATTTGGGACACGACGAATGGCATGCAGGATTTGGGGGTCCTCCCAAGTCATACGCAAAGCGTCGCCTATGGCATCAACGATTCGGGGCAAGTGGTTGGTTCCTGTACGACCGCCGCGGATGCGCATCATGCCTTCATTTGGGACGCGACCAACGGCATGCAGGCGCTGGCTGGATTTACCGCCGAAAGCGTAAGCGAGGCGTTTGGCATCAACAACGCCGGCCAAGTCGTGGGATACGCGAGCACATCCGGCGGAGCGTTGCACGCCTTTCTTTGGGACTCCACCAACGGCATGCAAGACTTGGGCGTGCTCTCGGGCGATAGCAACAGCCAAGGCTTGGGCATCAACAGCGCGGGTCAAGTAGTTGGGCAAAGCTACATAGGCTCGACTGGCCCGTGGCATGCATTTATTTGGGATTCCACCAATGGGATTCAGGCCATGGCAATCGCCGGAGGGGCGAATGCGATCAACGCTTCCGGCCAGGTGGCGGGGTGGACCAGCGTGGCGGGCGGCTATCAAAACGCTTTCTATTGGACTTCCGGCGGGGGGATGCTGAACCTGGGCACGCTGGGGGGGAATGGCAGTGTGGGCTATGGCATCAACAACCTCGGCCAAGTGGTAGGAAAAAGCGAGCCAAGCGGCGGCGGCCTGAAGGGCTTCATCTGGGATTCGACCAACAGCATGCAAGTCTTGGGTACTTTGACGGGATATCACAACAGCGAGGCGTTGGGAATCAACAACAGCGGCCAAGTGGTTGGATACATGCAAACGCCCGGTTATGCCAGGCACGCATTCC
>JBAZRU010000382.1:0-6919 GCA_041662805.1 Candidatus Hydrogenedentales bacterium
TGGAACGTCTTGCTGTGCACGGGCATCGTGGCTTTGAGCGAATCGGGCCCCAACTCCGTGTATTGGATCCCCAGGGTTTCAAGGATAGTGCCCGCGGACATCCCATTCAGATCTTCCAGGGTGTAGTCTCGGAACCAAATAGACATGGAGATGCCTTTCCTCGGGTCGTTTCCAGTTTGCGGGCCGCGAGCCCGGCATTAAGCGCAGCGCCATTCTCATCGCAGTCGAGTCCCGTGTCAACGATCGCGTGCACCCATTCCTTCGATGGGTCGAGGTTGAACGAAGGGAACACTCTATCGAACGCTTCCGATGAAGGAGCTCGCACAACTGAGGTGAAGTCTAGAACCGAATTCGTGGAGTGTGGCAGGATCAGCCTTTCCAGGAGGATGAAGGAGAGATTCCGCGCGGATTATGCTGTCGGCCTCCCTTTTCACACTTCCCTAACGAGAGCCCGCTAGACTTCCCGCTGGGCATCGTGCCCACGCCTCTCGACAGAGCGGTCTTCGAGAGATTCACGCAGTATCTTCGAATCGAAGGAGTAGTAGCATGCGAAAGCGAAGTATGGGTTTCACGTTGATTGAACTGCTGGTGGTTATTGCCATCATCGGAATCTTGGCCGCAATCTTGCTCCCGGCATTGGCGCGAGCGCGCGAAGCGGCCCGCAGGGCGTCTTGCCAAAACAATCTCAAGCAGGCGGGTCTGATGTTCAAGATGTACGCTAACGAGTCCAGGGGCGAGAAGTGGCCGCCGAAAGTCACGCTTACTCAGGCGCAAGCCGGTGCAACGTGCAGTGCCAGTTTCGCCGATCAAGAATTCTCATACATCATGAATCCGGCAGCCATATATCCCGAGTACTTGACAGATGTCAATATACTGCTGTGCCCTTCGGACCCCGAAGGCAAGCATGTTTTCGACCCGGGGCACGGAGATTCATGGGTAAACGCGAACGGCGATCTTGACATTCGATCCGCTGAGGGCGTTTGCCCCGATGGTTGGGGAGCGTTCGCGCAAGAAGGAGACACGTCATACTTGTACCTCGGCTTCGCCGTCAAAGACAATACGTGGCTTGAGGGTTGGGCCAACACGGCGGCTGTGGTCGGGGCGCTTTCTCCAATATTCCTCAGTCCGGACGACGACTTCGAAATGAACCATCCGAGCTTGGGCACTATCAAAGTCAGTCGTCTGCGGGAAGGAATCGAGCGATTCTTCATTTCGGACATCAACAATCCCGCGGCCACAAGCCAAGCGCAGTCCGAGCTGGCCGTGTTCTTCGACATCGTGAATGCATCCGTGGAGAACTTCAGCCACGTGCCTGGAGGCGCTAACGTCCTCTTCATGGACGGTCATGTCGCGTTCGTCAAGTACCCGAGCGACACTTTCCCCGTAACCGAGGAATTCGCCAATATTGCCTCCGGGTCAATGTAAACCAAGTAGACAAGTCTGCTTGTCCTAGGTGGCCCTTCTTGGGGAGCGCCCGCTGCATAGCTGGCGCTCCTCTTGCCTATTTCCGCCGGACTGGACTTGCGTATCGATGACCTCGGCGATTGCTGGCAAATCGAGTGAAGTGCCGCGGACTACTTCGGCAGGAAGTACCGGCGTCCGCTGACTTCGATTCCCACGCCACGAAGTTCGACAGCGATAAGCCGGGCGTCCGTGTTGGGGATGTTCTCGCCTACGTAGACTTTGTTGAGGTTGATTAGGGCCGAGGGGTGCGGCTGTCGTTTGGTCGGCAAGCCTACAATATTGATGTTGAGTTTCGGCAGGTCCAATCGCAGCCGTTCCGATTCGGACAGCGTGGGGAGTGCGCTCAAGTTTATCGTCTCGGAAAGATCCTTGGCCCCTTCCCCGTCCAATGGCGCAACTTCATCTGCCGTGCCGTCTCTTGCGAGGCGCGATTTCTGCGGCTCTTTCGGCTCTTCCACCGGCTGGGGTTTCGGCGTCTCCTTTGGAGTCTCCTCAGGTAGTTCGAGCACCTCCACTTTGGGCGGGATTACCTTGGCAACTTGAACCGGCTTTGGTTCGACTGGTTTGGCCGACTCAGGCGACTTCTTGGGCGATTCCGCCTTGACTGGAGGGGATGCAGGCGATTCAGTAGGCTTCGCGGGCAACGGGTCTTTCATCACAGGACGTGGAGTGGATTCTTCGGGTGGTGCTGGCGCGGCTGCTGCTTGTTCAGTCACAACCAATTCGGCCGGCTCCGGAGTCTTCTCAGGCTCCGGCTCAGGCGCAACAGGAGGCGCGATGACTGCCACGGAGCTAGGCGTGAGATCTGGTGCTGCCGGGGGTGGAGCAGGAGGCGGCGCCGCTGGTGCTGTTGGCGCGGGAACAGCAGGGGAGCTAGTGGTATTCGGTTGATTTGCCGGAGCTATTCCCGAGCCGGGGCGAGTGCTGTGTTGCGCGGGAACAACAGAGGCTACCTTGGTTTGTCCGGGAACGGCCTGCGAATCAACCGTAGTATTCCCCGATTTCGCGCCGTGTGTGATTAACAGAGATACCGCCACCGACAGCAGCACCATGAAACCGCCAAAGGTAGCCGTTCCGATGACCAACTTCGTGGGTGTGAGTGTGATGGTGCGGGGGCCGCGACGGTCGGGCCCGCCAAGAAAATCGCGTGACGTGCTGGAAGTATAGGACTGTGCAGGACTTTGGCCGTTCCTCTTGTCGCGCTCAAGCTCGAGTTTTTTTAGCGCGTCGAGAATGGAACTCACGGCCCCGATCCTTCCACGGCGTCCGGATCGGCGGGAACCAAGGGCAGGCTACTTGTCGACGGAGGCGTTACTGCTCGCCCTGCCTCATCCTGTGTCGGGACGGGGGCGGGCGGAGGCGCTGGCGCGGCTGGAGGGGGTACGTCTTGCGAGGGCTTTTCGGTAACGGGCGCGGCCGCCGGAGGTGGAACATCCTCGACCGTAACGGGTGTGGGCTCGGAAGCAGGTTCCGGCGTCGGGTCAACGGCAGGCTCGGGAGCGGGGGCCGGAGCAGGTGCCGGAGCAGGTGCCGGAGCGGAGGTGGCCTCGGGAGCCGCAGGCACAGGGGCTGGCTCCGGAGTAGGAGGAGGTTCGGGCGTCGGCTCCGCGGGTGCCGCTTCGACGGGCGCAGGCGCCAGACCTGGCGCCGCATTACTCGTTGATGGAGCGGGTGGTACTTCAGGGGCCGGAGCGGGAGCTGCCTTCGTTGACGCCAAAAGCGGTTCCGGCGCTTCCATGGGAAGCATTGGCGGAGGCAATTGGCGCAGAGCAGGAGTCTCGAAGCCGGGTAGCCAGCTATACAGCACCATGCGGGTTTGGCGTCCTGCCGTGCCATCCGCAACGATCCCGGTGTCGGCCTGGAGCTTGGCGACCGCATCGGCGGTGGACTTGTCGTAGCTCCCTGTTGGAGCCTTATCCAAGCGTCCGACGGCACGAAGCTGTGTTTGGAGAACCTGTATATCCTCACCCGACATGCTTGGTTTTAGAATCGGGGCTTCGGGCGCCGAGTCGTACCAGAGGATGATGGCCTCGTTCTTATAGTAGTGGGCAAGCTCATCGCGCGGAATCAGGGTCGTCTCGGCCATGCCGGTGGTGACTTTGTACTCGTCGTACTCCGTACCAACGATGGCACACCAGATTGCCTGCTTGTTGCCGTGCAGACGAACAAGAGCCGGCAAGTTGATAACGTCGATTTGGTCGAGCGTCAGTGGAAGAACTTCACAGGCGAGCCGGGAGTCCTTGGCAAACTGTTCAATAGCCTCCACCGTATCCTCTTTGGGGTACTGAAGGATTGCCCGATTCCAGGCGCGTAAGACGCCGACGACCGCGGCGTTGAGGCCGAGTCGGGGCTTAATGCGGTCCAGCACGCCTCCGAAAGTAGGGTCGTATTCGTCGACCGACGGAGGTTCCACGCTGACGGGAGTAATGGTCTCTGTTATCGGACCGCCTTCAGCCGTGGAATCGGTGGTCGAAGGCACGGAAGGTGCAGTGCTGTAGATCGCTTGCGCCTCGGCGGTCGCTGTCACCACAGGCGACGCCATGCCTGAACGCCAAAGTGTGTCCCCCTCTTCCAAGGGGGCCTCTTCGCCCACGCTTGTCGGGGTGGGGAGCCGGTCCACCAAGTACTTGCCGCCGACAAGCAGCGCGGCAATCACGATCACGATGGTCGAGTTGGGTATAAGCATGCGAAGCCACAGTGAACGGACCCGTTTGGGCATTTCACCCTGAATCTCGTGCACGGCCTGTTTAACGATGTCCGGCGTAATGTCGTGCGTGTCGCGCGTATATCCGATCAGAAGGGCGCGGTCGCACACGGCATTGATGACACGAGGGGTGCCGAGCGAATGCTTGAACACTTGCCTCACGGCGGCCGGCGTGAAATGCACGCTGCGCCTGCCTCCCGCCACGCGAAGCCGGTGGGAGATGTATTGGTACGTCTCCACGCGGTCCAGGGGCTTGAGGTGGTAACGGGCGGTGATGCGCTGGTTGAGTTGACGCAACTCGTCCAGGGAGAGATGCTTCATCAACTCCGGTTGTCCGATTAGGACAATCTGCATGAGCTTCCGCGACTCGGTTTCGAGGTTGGACAACAGGCGAATCTGCTCCAGAACGCTCGGAGTCAGGTTTTGCGCTTCGTCGATGACGAGTACGCAATTTTTGCCCTTGGCGTTGCGTTCGAGCAGATAACTGTTCAGCTCGTCGATAAGTCCCTTGACGGAATCGGCCTTGGAAGGAATCCCGAAATCCTCGTTTATCTTGCGAAGGAGCTCATCGGGAGACAGGTAGGGGTTGAAAATGAAAGCTACTTCCGTATTCGGGTCGAGTTGATTCAGTAAGGTTCGGCAGATGGTGGTCTTGCCCGTTCCGATTTCCCCGGTGACCATAATGAAACCACTACGGTTCTTGATCCCATAAAGAAGATGGGCAAAGGCTTCCTTATGCTTCTCGCCTAGGTAGATGAATTTGGGATCCGGCGTGAGATTGAACGGCTTCTCACGCAAACCGTAAAACGCTTCGTACATACCACCCTCGCCGCGTGGGACAACGCAACGGACGCACCTGGAAACAGTTGACGTATGAGAATAACAGGTCGCTTGGTGCGAGTCAATGCGGGAAGGCGCGTAAGCTCAGTGTTAACTGTGAATTATGCGGGTTCGGGGAGTTGCGGATGTGGCGATCCAGGGGGCTTGAAAAGGACGGGCGGACTGATCGAATCCGACTGCTCAGTTTGGCGGTTGCCGCTTCATTCGTGCGACCGGCATCGACAGCTAGAGGGCCATGCCAAGCAGGGTGTCCAGCATCCGGTCCGCGATGGTGATGACGCGGGCGGAAGCCTCAAATGCCCGCTGAAACTGGATAAGCCCCGTGACCTCCTCGTCGAGGTTGACGCCGGAGACTTCCTGGCGGCGCGTGTCGAGATCCGCGATGAACTGAGAAGTCACGTCAAGCTGTTGCGCGTTGGAGCGGGAGTCTACGCCGAGACCCGTAACGATAGATTGATAGAATTCGTCGAAAGTTGACGCATTAGTATCCATAACGAGGGCGGTTCGCAGGTTGGCCATGTCGAGCGCGGCCGAGTTGTCGCCCGTGTTTAGCACATCGGAACTGTACGCGGAGGTCAACCAGTTGGGATTGTCCAAGATGTCCTGATTGACTTGGATGGATCGCGCATCGGAACCGGTGAACAAGCTATTGATGCCCAGCGCGGGCAAAGCGCCGGTGCTATCGTTTGCGAAGGAAAACGAATAGGGCGACGCAGTCCCAAGGCTGAGCGTATTGCCGGAAACAGATGCCGAAAAGTTGGGAACCGCATTCAGGTCGGCGGCCAAATCGTCCAGTGTCGTCGCCGCGGTGATCGTGATTGTCGTGGTTGTGGGCGTGTTGGAACCATCGTATACGATGACGTCGAAAGTTCCCGCGGTAAGGGGGAACGGGAGGCCAGCAGACACCAGGGGATCGGTCGAAGCGGATACGGGGTTGGTGCTGGAAATGGTCCCCGACAGGTTCTCGATGCCGTTGCCCTGGCTGTGGATGCGGTTCAGCTCGAGTATCAAGCCCGCGGCAAGTTCATCGATTTGGGCATCTTGTTCCACCAGGACTTCGTCGCGGATTGTCAGCGCCCCGTAGATCTCTCCGTCGCGCACCTCCACCAGCGAGTTGTCGTCCGCGAAGCGGAGTTCGACGAGATCCTGACGCTCTGGGTCCAGCGCGGCATTGCGAAAAGCAATAATTTCACGCGCGCCTTTCGAGTCCACTAGAATCTGGCTGCCGATAATGACGTTGATTTGGCCGCTGCTGTCTTCGCGTGTGCTGATGTTGATCAGCTTGGACAGGTCGTCCAGCAGGACTTGACGCTCGTCGCGCAGGTCATTTGCCGGATGGCCATAGCCCTCGGTATCGCGGATTTGCACGTTGAGCGCCGCAATTTGAGTCGCAAGGGAATTCACTTCAGGGACCAGGTTGCGAACTTCTTCGTTTGCATTGGTGCGCAATTGGTCAAAACGTGAGATAAGGTCGTTCAGACTCGCGGCGACGGAGGATGCCTCCGTCAGAAAGGCTTCGCGTACCGAGGCCGATTCGACGTTGTTTGAGAAATCGCCGAGGGCATCGAAGAAGTCGGTAAGTCGAGTCCCGAAGCCGTTGTCTGTCGGTTCGAGATAGGAATCTTCGATAAGGGTGAAGTACTGCGCGCGAACCTCGGAAAACCCAAGCGCAGGCGCTTGGCGTGTGTAGGCTTGGTCAAGGAAGGAGTCTCTGAGACGCGCGATGGTTTCGACACCCACGCCTCTGCCGATTGCTCCTTCGGGCGTGAAGATAGGAGAACGCGTCGCGAGTTCTACGCGCTGGCGGGAATAGCCTGTCTTGTTGACGTTGGCGATGTTATGTCCGGCCGTATCCAACTGCAATTGCGCCGCATGCAGTCCCGACCGCCCAATGTCGAGCGCGCTGAATAG
>JBAZRU010000383.1:0-6918 GCA_041662805.1 Candidatus Hydrogenedentales bacterium
GATAATCCGCGTGAGCAACTCCCCCTATTACGGCATGAAGCAATACGTCGGCACGTTGAAGTTGGCTATCGTGATACTCGGCGTTCGCGAAGTCCGCAATATCGTCCTTGGAATTGCGGTCGTCGACACCCTGCACGATGAGAAACTGGTGACTCTTGTGGCCAAGAATTTCTGGTCCCATGCCTTCACGGTCGCCGGGTTTGCCAAGAAGCTTGCGAATACGCTCCAGATAGGGACGCAAGGTGAAGCCTTCACTTCCGGCTTGCTCCACGACATCGGTAAGCTGATTCTCTTGCGTCAGTTGGGGTCATCCTATGCCGACATCATTAAGAAATCGGGCGGGTCCTCGGACCTGCTTTGCATTGCGGAGCGCGAAAAGTACGGCTTCTCCCACGCGGATGCCGCCGCCGCACTGGCCGTTGCATGGAATTTCCCCGCCGCATTGGGCGACGCATTGCTGCTTCACCATGCCGTCGACGGAGACCTCTTATCGAATGCCAAAGACCCAAAGCTGGCCGCCATCATACGGATTTCCAACCTTGCCGCCCACGAAGACTTCGAGGCCCCGCAAGGCGACTCCCACCCATCTTTGAATGAGGAGGCCTGGCAGATCCTCAAGTCCGTCCCCGCGCCGATCGCTTGGGAATCCCGCTATGATGTGCTTAAGAGTATCGCCGAGGAACTGAAAGAAGTTCCCATTCCCAATTTCTGATGGATGTTTGGTTGAAGCGCACACAAAGCGGATATCCTTTCAAAGGGGCCCGCGGCGTTGTGCGTTTGTTTTTACAAGAGGTGAGCAATGTCCAAGAAAGAGAAAATCATCATCCGAAGGGATGATGACCTGGTCGATATCGATGACGAGTTGGATCAGGCCCTGCAAATGCTCGATGGTGCGAATCAGCGCATCGTGGATCTCCTTTCGACCATGGAGCCGTTAAAACCCATGCCCGAATTGGACGAGGCAGGAGAAGCGGGAGAGGCCGCTCCTCAAGGATCCTCGGAGGATCCCCCGCAATCCACCGACGCTCCATGATGGGCAATGCGGCGACGTTCGCACGTTCCCTCGTACCAGTCCGAACGTGTCCATCCAAACCGCTATCCGTCAACTACACCGCTTCTTTTGCCGAGGTTCGTCGTAGGGGTGAGCTCGCGAAATTCGGGGACAGACACGTCTACGCTCACTGCGTTCGCTCCGCTTGTGTCAGTCACGGGAGTATGCCCGCGAAATTCGGGGACAGACACGTCTACGCTCACTGCGTTCGCTCCGCTTGTGTCAGTCCCCGAATTTCGCTCCGTCTTCTGGTTTGGTTGCGGCGATGCCACGCCGTGAGCATTCGTGCCTGTGCGTGTTCGTCTACATTTGGCGCGACCCTTCGCATCGCGTCTATACTGCTCCCATGTCTACCCGACCGCTGACTATCCTTTTGTCCGACCCGCACCTGAAAGGCGGGGGGCAGGTCCGGTATGTGACGCAACTTGCCGCGGAACTCACGCGGCTTGGCCACAGCGTGTACTTGGGCTGCAAACCCGGCAGTGTGCTCGTCGAGGGCGCGCGCGCGGCCGGTTGCCGCGCAAGCGAACTGTTCGCTTATCGCGGAGGGTTGCGACCTCGCGCGTGGATTGGCGATCTGCGGAATCTCTCGCGTTTCGTGCGCGCGGTTAAACCCGACATATTGCACGCCAACGGCTCCCAGGATCATTGGATAAGCGGTCTTGGAAACCGGCTCATGGGGCGCCCCGTCTGTATGGTGCGTACTCGGCACAATACCTACGCCGTTGGCAATAGCTTCCCGAACCGATTGCTCAACTTGAGTTGGACCGACTACCAGATCGCCGTGTGCGACGCCGTGCTTCAATTGCGTATCGCGAAACCGACCTTCGACTCCGCCCGGATGCGCGTCATTCACAACGGCGTCGATCCCGCGCAGTTCTATCCTGATGCGTCCAAGCGTGCGCGCACACGCGCCGAGTTCGGTTACGACGACAACCACATCGTCGTGGGCATGGCCGCGCGGCTCGCCGAGGCCAAGGGGCATCGCTTCTTGTTCGAGGCCGCCGCTCAACTCACATCCGAGTTTCGCGATCTCCGACTACTCATTCTTGGACAGGGCGTGCTCGACCAGTCCCTGCGCGACCTTGCTCGGAAACTGGGCATCGATTCAATCACCCACTTCGGCGGATTTCGCGACGATATCGGCGACTGCATACAGGCCTTCGACATTGGCGCGCAACCGTCTATCGACTGCGAGGCATCGTCCTTCAGCGTCATGGAGCAAATGGCGACCGAGATTCCCATCGTCGCCTCCGACCACGGAGGCACGAAGGAAATCGTGCGCGACGGACGCGACGGCTTCATCGTGCCGCAGGGAACCGTGGAACCGCTTGCGACTGCCCTGGCCTCGCTCCTGCGCGACCCGGACCAACGGCGCGCGATGGGCCAATCCGCGCGAAAGCGTATTGAGGCTGAGTTTACGTTGGCGCAACTTGCCGCGCGCACCCTCGACGCTTATGGCGAGGCCCTCGCAATCCACGCAAAACGGGGCGCGCGATGATCATCTTGCACATCGATGAACAGACAGGATGGCGCGGCGGAGAGCAGCAGGCGAGCTACCTTATTCACGGTCTCGCGGACCGAGGGCACCGCTGCATCATCGCCGGACGTCCGGGCAGTCCTTTCATCGAAGCCGACCACGGCGTCCAGGACCTCCTTCGCATCGAAGCGCCGTGCCGCGGCGAAATCGATCCTGTAACCGTGATGCGACTTGCGCGCGCGGTGCGCGCACACAACGTCGATATCCTCCACGCCCACACGAGTCATGCGGTCACCTACGCGTGCGTTGCGCGCATGTTAGCCCGTCGTGGAAGAGTCGTCGCCTCGCGCCGGGTCGATTTCCCCCCCAATCGAAACTTGTTCAGCCGTTGGAAGTACCGCCAGCCCGACCGTATCGTCGCGATTTCGGACCGCATCGCGCAGGTGCTGCGTGAATTCGGCGTGGACGAAGACCGGCTGAGGATTGTCCACAGCGGAATCGACGTTGAACGATTCAACCAACCTCCCTTGACGCGGGAGGAGCTCGGGGTTCCGGAAGACGCGATTGTCATTGGAAACGTCGCAGCACTGGTGGACCACAAGGACCACGAGACTCTGCTCGACGCCATGGCCCTCGTCGTCCGCGACACTCCCCAAGCGCACTTAGTTATCGCTGGGGATGGCCCCCTGCGCGAGACCTTGCTCAAGCAGACGAAGTCGCTCGACATCGAATGGAACGTTCACTTCCTCGGTTACCGAAAAGACGTTCCCCGCATCCTACGCACGCTCGACCTCTTCGTCATGTCCAGTAAGGAAGAAGGTCTCGGCACCTCCGTGCTCGACGCTATCGCGTGCGATATTCCCGTCGTGGCGAGCGCCGGGGGGGGCATTCCCGAAATGATCAAGCACCACGAAACCGGCCGGCTCGCGCCCGTTCAGAATTCCAGAGAGCTCGCCGCATGCATTCTCCAGGCATTCCGCAACCCCAACCAATCGGCAATCATGGCCGCCCGCGCAAAGGTTCTCCTTTACGAGAAATTCACCACGCAACGCATGATCGAGGGCAACCAGAGCGTATACGAAGAACTCGTCAATGCCTGACCGGGTCCAAGCTTATTCAGTCGAGCCGACTCCTTTTCGAAGTCCGCCTTACTCTTTCACGGCCACTACGCGGTCTTCGTTCAACAACTGCCCATCGACCCCGTAGTGTCTGCCGAGCAATTCGGTCTCTCCATTGTTCTGCCCAACCGAAATCACCAGGAAGCCACCAACCACCTTCAGGTATCGATGCTCGGGGAGCATTTGGCCCGCAGGCCAGCCTCCCGCGTGTTCGTCGCTTGCGGGACCGCAGGAATACTCTCGCACGCCGGACTTGGGATCGACGGACACGTATTGCCAATGCCGGTCGCCGCAGACCACAACCATGTTCTTCTGGCTGGCGATGAACGTGCGGAGTTCATCTCCTTCGGCCGTGAAGCCTGCATTCGCGTGATTGTCGTTTTTGCTGCCTCGGTCTGGGCCGACGAGCGGAGTCGGGCTGATCAGCACGCGGAACGTGGCATCCGAATCCGATACGCTTTGCTTGAACCACCGCTTCTGCTTCGCGCCCCAAATCGTCTTATCCGGCCCATCGGGCATATCGTTTGCACTGCGGAAATCGCGCCCTTCCACGAGCCAAATTTGCAGGTCTTTGCCCCAGCGGAATGTTCGATAGGTTCGTTTGCCCATGGGAACCTGCTCAAGATAGATCGCTTGTCCCTGCTTGAAGGTGAATTCGCCCATGAACGTACTTTTCATGGCCGGCCAACAGTCATTCATCCACGTGTCGTGGTCATCCTTGATAAAATAGGAGGGGGTTTGGCGGTGAAAGTCCACGTTCGTGGGAAGGCTGTACACACGCTCCCAGTGCCACCGCGCAAGGTCCATGCTTTTGGCCAACTTGTCGTAGTAGACAATGTCTCCGGTGTGAACGAAGAAATCCAGATTCATTGAGCTCATCGAGGGATAGATCTTGAAGCCATCCGGCCGATCCTTGTGCGCAAACTCCTGACCCGTGGAGACGGCAAACGACACGCTCGTGGATTCCGTGGGCAATGGCGCAGTGCGGAATTTCCCCTCGACGGTCTGTCCGGCGCGATGGCTCGTTTCGTCGCGCGACTCCACGCGGAACGTATAGGCCGTTACGGGCTTTAGCTTCGACAACCGGAATTGGCGGGTGAAATCCTTCGCCGGATCGACTTTCTCCCAGGATGTAGCGGAAGTCTCTACGGCATTTTCGGATTGGCAGACAACCCGGACCTCTCCATCGGTTCCAGGGGAAGCCCCGGCAATTGTGTCGGTGGTCGCCCCAGCAGGGTATTCAACAACAGGGGTCCAAGTCCGTCGTTCGCCCGGCAGTTCTTCCAGTTTGCCCGTATCAGGATTTTTGTAACGGACGACGGGCATGGGGGCATTCAAGGGGACGGGCATCGGCGCGCGCGTTAACCGCGTCCAGACTATCGCCTCCGTGGATGTCACCTCGCCGGTCTTGATACCTGTCGCCTGGAATGGCCCCGCTGCTTCCTCTGCCTGGGCAAGCATTCCTGCGAGCATGGCCGTCAACAATCCAAGATAACGCGCACGAATCGCCATCGCCAGCGTCCTCCTTCGAAGTGTCAAACCTTGGTTGGCGTCAGTTGCCTTGCCTCATCGGGGACCTTCACTCCACACTCCTCTGCCCACTCCAGCCATGCTTTGTGAAGCCGCTTGGCCTTTTCCGGCTTGCTGGCAATTAGGTTGGCAAGCTCCGTGCGGTCTTCTTTAAGATTGTAGAGTTCCCATGAGCCCTGCTGCGGCATGACGAGCTTCCAATCGTCTTCGCGTACGGCGCAGCTCCTCTCATGCTCCCAGAACAAGCGGGCGTGTCCCTTTCGCGTCTTGCCGCTGAAGAGAGGTGCAATGCTTTTGCCTACGAGCGGCTTGATCGGATGTCCGCCGAATGCTTCCGGATACGCTACCCCCGAGACTTCCGTGCACGTGGCCATGATGTCGGTGATGTGAACGACTTCGGGCGAGAGTTCTCCGCGCGCCCTGATACCCTTCGGCCAGCGCATGATGAAAGGCGTCGCGATGCCGCCCTCGTGGACCCAATGCTTGAACATGCGGAACGGGGTATTGCTCGCATTGGCCCAAGGCCGTTTATACGCCGTGTGCGACCCTCGTTCCCCTGGCTTTGTTCCGTCCTTGTGGAGTGTGTTGTTCTCCAGCGTTTCGTGGCACCCGCCGTTGTCCGATAGGAACACGACCAACGTGTTTTCGTCGACCCCACTCTTCTTGAGGGCTTCCAGGACACGGCCCACGCCTTGGTCTAGGCGGTCGATCATAGCGGCGTACACCGCCATTCGCAACGCCCAGTCTTCTTTGTCGGTCACGCTATCCCACGAGGGCACGTCCGCATCGCGGGGCGAAAGAGGCCACTTGGGATCGACGATTCCCAACGCCAATTGCTTGCGGTACCGCTCCTCCCTTAGAGTGTCCCAACCGGTCAGGTAGCGCTCGCGATACTTGTCTATGTCCTCTGGCCAGGCATGTAACGGCCAGTGAGGGGCGGTATATGCCAGATATAGGAAGAATGGATCGTCACTGGAACTATGTTCGTCGATGAACCGGACTGCGTTGTCCGTAAATGCATCCGTCATGTAGAAGCGATCCCCAGACGGCATATAGCGCTCGTCATCCTGCACCATGATGCGCACGTCCTTTTCTTCCGGACGGATTTCCCAATAACTACTGCCCCCGCTGACTAGTCCGAAATAGCGGTCAAATCCTCGTTTCCGCGGCCAGTGCTCCGGGGCTTCCCCCACGTGCCACTTGCCGGACATGTAGGTTCGATACCCGCCTTGCTTCAGAACTTCTGCGATGGTTACGCATTCGCGGTTCAGGTACCCTTGGTAGGGGCCTTCTTCGCGTGGCCGCCCGACTCGATTAACCATGTCGCCCATGCCCGCTTGGTGCGGATACAGCCCCGTGAGAAGCGCGGCACGCGAAGGGCAGCATCGTGCTGTATTGTATGCGTGCGTGAAGGCGAGCCCGTCTCGCGCAAGGCCGTCGAGGTTTGGCGTGGCGATTTCCGAGCCGTAACATCCGATGTCGGAGTACCCCATGTCATCTGCCATGATGACAACAATGTTGGGGCGTTGGTTTGCGCTGGGGCCGGTTTCCGCACGCGCGCTCCCTGCGGCCCCCGACATTCCCAACGAGAGTGCGCCCGCCATCCTCCCCAAGAACTCCCGTCGCTTCATCAGGTTATCCCTCCCGAACGTTAGTTCCTGTGCGCATGCGAGCCTGTCCTTTGCGCATTTGCCGGACACTACGAACTGCAGCATTCAATTCAGGCGACAAATACAGAA
>JBAZRU010000384.1:0-5569 GCA_041662805.1 Candidatus Hydrogenedentales bacterium
TTTGTAGTCGCAGCGTTGCTGCTTGTGGTTTCGACGGCGCAGGGCGCTACGGTGCTTGACAGCTACTACGCGCACCCGGTGGCGCACGACGCGTATGGCGTCATTGCCCCGTGGTATACGGGCCAGAATGGGCAGCTCGACGAGCGTGCGCGGATCGCAGTGGATGTCTACAAGCGCTATCCGTGGGTGGGGCCGGAGAAGGCGGTTCTGACCGCTCCTGATTTCATCTACAACTCGCATTGGAGCATCATGCCGGAGGGCGAGATTCAGATTCCCGAGACGAACGATTGGATGTGCGGCGACCTGAGCCAGCGTGCTTGGAGCATCATTAAGGGGTTGACGGCGTACTACCGCTATTCGGGCGACCCCATCGCGTTCGTGTACATCACGCGGGTCACCGATTACGTCTTGGAGTATGGACTCACGAGCGACACGCACGCGTGGCCACGCTTTCCCATCGCGACTCCGACGAATGGCAAGTCGTATGGCAAGTGCATCGAGGACACACGCTTTCAGTTGGACCTGTGCGCGCGGCTTGGCGAGGATGTGTTGGAGGCGTACAAGCTCACGGGCGATCCGCGGTACCTGGAGGCCGTCAAGCATTGGGGGGACCTGTTCGCAGAGCATGCGAACCTCGACCCCGCGTTTCCGCCGTGGAACCGGTATGTAGACCCCTCGGTCGTGGGCTGGTCCGACAAGCTCACGGGCAGCGTCACAATGATCCTCGAGTTCCTCGACGAATTGATCGACACCGGCTACACGGGAACGGACGGCGCACTCTTGCGCGTGCGCGACGCGGGGCGCGCCTATGTGCGCAACAAACTGCTCCCCGCTTGGACGGAAAACGAAGTCTGGGGGCGGCAGTATTGGGATTGGGACAACCCGGTAACGTGCGGCATTGTGTCGATGTGCGGCGACTACATGTTGCAGTATCGCGAGGCCTTTCCCAACTGGAAGACCGATCTCCGCAACATTCTCACGTTGATCTTCTGCCGGAACGGCGTCGATCCGAATTCGATG
Organism: Candidatus Hydrogenedentales bacterium; assembly: GCA_041662805.1. Classification (GTDB taxonomy): domain Bacteria; phylum Hydrogenedentota; class Hydrogenedentia; order Hydrogenedentales; family SLHB01; genus JAIBAQ01. Next base: position 1,021 of record JBAZRU010000384.1, read on the forward strand.
GGCGACGCCTACAGCGGGGCCTGGGCCTTCCCCGAGTCGTGCACGTGTTGCGGCACGTCGCTATCGTACAACCAATATACTGCGGCCCCGACGTTGATCCGCTACGGCATGATCGCCGGGGACGAACGCATCCTTGAGATAGGCCGCCGCATGATTCTCATGGCCACCTACGACAGCCTGGAGAACGGCGTCGTGAAGGATGGCCTTCTCGGACAGCCCGTCGCCACGGGCGAGTGGTCCAACCTTGCGCATCCTTGGCCGCTCTGCCAAGTCATGGAGGCCATGGCGTGGATGCCCGAGACATTCGGCCCCGCGCGCGAGAACCACATCATGCGCAGTTCATCCGTGGTCACGTCGGTGGTCTATGGCAAGGGCGAGATCGCGTACTCGACCTTCGATGCGCCCGCGGAGACGACGGAGGTGTTGCGGCTTTCGTACATCCCCACGCGCGTCACGGCGGGAAACGTCGAGCTCATTGAGCGCCCTGAGCTTGACGAGAATGGATACCGGCTCACGACGTTACCTGGTGGCGATTGTCTTGTGACGATTCGCCACGATACGCACAGGGATGTCGCGGTATACGGTGATGACCCCCAAGAGAGTGTTTCGCCGAATGCGATGACGGCCACGGGGTCCTGGACGGCAAGCCAAGCGCCAAAGGGAACGCACGGAAACCTGCTGGTTTCGAGCGCGAAGGACGCTAAGCTTTCCTTTGCGTTCACGGGGAATCGCGTCCGCGTGCTGGGGCGCGTCGACGAGCAGGGAGGCCAGGCCGACGTCTACCTCGACGGCGAGAAGCAGAAGACCATCGTTGATTTCTGGAATCCCGCGCCGCGCGACCGGCAGACGGTCTATTCGAGGAGCGGCCTGAGCGACGGGGAACACCTCATCGAGTTGGTGGCCAGAGGCGAGGGCAATCCCATTTCAAAGGGTACAAACGTCTCTGTGGATGCGCTCATGTTTTCATCCGCGAAGGGCGCGACAACGTACGGCTCCGGCGCGGGGCCAAAGACCGCGCAGCGCATGATCTTCGGGTACATGGAACGGACTGACCACATCGATGCGAAACGCAATGCGTGGAGGCCGGGAACGGAATTCGTCATTCGGTCCGGATACGGAACCGATGCGGTGGAGAAGGCCCTCTGGACCACGCGCCGCACCATGTATATCGGCAATACGGACGATCCCGAAATCTATCGGTATGGGCTGCACGGCGACAAGTTCTGGGTCAACGCAACGGCAGGCCCTGGGCGCTACCACGTCGTGCTGCACTTCGCGAGCACACCGCTGCATCCCTTCCTCACCCAGGACAAAGAGGGCGGCTGGGTGAAGTATGTGCTCAACGCATCCATCAACGGCGAACAAGTAATCACGCAGATGGACGTGGCCAAAGAAGCGGGCGGAACCTTCAAGGCATTGCAGAAGTCCTTCGATGGGATTGAGCCGCGCAACGGGATTATCGAGGTCCTGATCGAGGGCGTCGATGGACGCGAGGGCGTATTGCAGGCGCTGGAAATTGTCCCCTTGAACTGACCCCTTTTACTCCCGTCAGAATGGCAAGGGACTGACAGCCCCGCGAGGGGAGATCGCGATAATCTGATTGCCGATCCATGCGGTCGTATACTCGGTTCCGTCGACCGTTTCGCGTTCGATCTTGCAGGGCAAGGCAAATGTCAGTTCGCCCTTCTGGCCCGCCTGAAGCGCGCCAATTCGCGCGTACGCGCCGTCCATGGCAACGGGCCGAGGCTTCCCGTCTATCGACAATTGCACCGTGGACTCCTTCACCCACTCGGGGATACGCATATGAAGGGTCGTATCGGATTTCGCTTCAAACGAGACCCGTCCTGCCGTCGGCAAGGCGCTGCGAATGGCCACGTCGTCGTTCTCGGCATCGAAGAGCATGTTAACACGCACCACGTCGCCATCCGTGGCCAAGCAATGGCGATAGCACTCTGCGAGCGAATGAATGGCGCCCGACGTGATATCAATTGTCACCAGCGGCCAATCGCCTTCACGCATGCGGTCGTTGGGAAGCTGCATCGCCCACCCGCCTATCGAACGCTTGAGGACATCGCGTTGGAAGTCGCCTTTGGGCTCCGGACTATCCGTCAGATAGCCGCGCATCTCTTCTACCCTGTGTTGAGTGGGCAGCACCATGCTTCGGACATAGCGTTCGGCAAGGTCGAAGTAATTCGGGTCCACCGCGTTTCCGAGAATGATAGCCGTTCGTATGACATCGCCGGTCTGGTTCATCTCGCCGCGAGAGACAACATTCGCGGGATGCGCGGGCATCACCTCGTCGCCCCACCCCCACGAACTGAAGTACTCCGGCACGCCGTTGTCGAAGATCTTCCGGCATTGGACCAGCATCTCCGAATCCTTGGTGACCACCGCGTAGGCGGTGATTCCGCTGAGGGCGGAGGTGAGCGAATGAATGTGCCCTGTGGACTGTTCGAACGGCGCGAAGCGCCCGTCAGGCAGATATACCTCCTTCAGCGCGGCGCGCGCATATAGCCCCGCTAACTTCATCGCAAGCGGGTCGCCGGTGTGCGCGTGGTACGCTAACAAGGGGTCGATTAATCGAGCCGCGTTGACCGTGTGCATCCCCTCGCAGCGCTCCTTCATTCCGAGTGCGCTTGCACGTTCTATCGACCAATGCCCTTCCGCGTCCGTGAGTTTGTCAAGCGTCACGAGCATGGCTTGGGCTTTCTCGCGCGCCCACGCATCGTCGCGGCCCACCATAAGCGCGACGAGACCGTAGAGTCCTTCGCGCATGTTGTGGAATTCGATGAAGCGTTTGTTGTCGCGCGCCGGATCAATATAGGAATTGAGGTTGTCGGGATTGTCGAAGGAAAAACGGCAAAAGCGCGTGTAGGTGGCTAGCCCGTCCGGGGGAAACGGAGAACCCGTTGCAATCTCGCCTATCATCGTGGCCCAAAGCCCACGGCCAACCACATGAGGTATTCCGATGTTCACGGAATGGTACAGTGCGCCGGTGCCATCGGCCTGGCGGTTCGAGTAGAAGTAGGGCTCGTTGTCCTTGTCCGCGTCGAACATGCTGTTCATGTTTTGCATGCCTAATGCAACTGCTTCCTTCAGGTCCTTGTGGAGAGGCAACGCCGCCAAGTCCGAAGCGGGAAGAATCTCAGGGTACTTCGTCAAGTATCGCTCAAATCGCTCAACTGTCTCCCATGCTTTCACGACCCTGGGCGCGACCATCCGTTCCACGTGCTTCCCCAATCCGGTGCGCAGTTCTTCGGCGCGTTCGCTCGGGCTGATGCCGAGAGACTGGGTAAGCCTGATGTGCTCTTCGGGGTCAAGAACTCGATTGTAGAGCAGGAATTGAGCAATGTCCCCGTCAAAGTAATGACGCTCTTGACCGTCGTAGTAGCGAGCCCCGATTCGGAGAACATCCATGGATGTCGTCGCGGCGTTCGCTGGGCGGCTTTCCTGCTCGTCGCCGTCGATCCACAGGCGAATCAAGCTTGCTCCTCGCTCGACGATAATCAGATGCAAGCCGCCAAAACTGAAATTGGACCGCATCTGGTCAATTGCGCCGTTCATGCGACCGGCTCCTTCGATACTCAGGCTATCGAATCGCCCCGTGGCGTTGTACAGGTCGATGGTGAAGCCTGGGTCGTAGTCGTTGGCCTTGGTTGGACTCGCCGAGCACAGTCCTCCTGCTCCCATAGGATTCGAGCGCGGTGCTGCGACAATCACGGCGGTCCAGACTTCGGCTGCCTTCGCGAAGGCAGAGTCCACCAGGACGTCGTTATTTCCGTCGAATCGCACACACGGCCGCAGCGCACCGCGGTGTCCGCGCAAGGATTGAGGACGCCGACTCGTCTCGGGGGCTCCAAACGTGTGCGACGCGGTAGGGGCAGCGCTTCTCCACTCTACAACGTGCCCGGCGTCATCGAGCCGCAACGTCGACGCGTCTCCAGCATCAAGGCGAACGAGCAATCCCTCGACGGGAATCGCAATGCGATTTCCAGCGTGAGCCATGGCCGTGGCCAGGAACAGCGCAAGACCTATTCTGAACATGGCGATTCCCCAAGGTTAACTTCAAACATATGCGGTCCAATTGAGCTTAGCCCCGCTGACATCTCGCATGGAGTCAAAAGGGCCCCTATTCGACACTTCAATTTATAGGGATCCTCCGGATTTGCCAAGTTTCCATTGAAGCGCGCCGTTTGGGGCGCCTCATGACCCTCACCCTTTACTCCAGTTTTACTGACGTCTTACGTGCGCTTCATGTTGGATTGCTACTATTTCTTCGGGAGTCCAAGGCCATTGTCATCCAACTCGTCCACATAGTTGTCTTGGGCGGAGATCGCCATAGAGCACTTGTGAGGCTAGAAAACGCGAAGGAAAAGACGTCATGAAAGGTTTTGTTAAGGATATCGAAGAACTCTCCGTAAAGAACGGTGAGTTTCGCAGGGTACTCTATACGGCAGAACACAGCCAACTCGTCCTCATGGCTTTGAAACCTTCGGAAGAGATCGGAGCTGAAGTCCACAAGCTAGACCAGTTTTTTCGCGTGGAGGAA
>JBAZRU010000384.1:5579-6917 GCA_041662805.1 Candidatus Hydrogenedentales bacterium
AGTTCTAGACGGGGTTCGCATAGCCATCCACGCGGGCTTCGCAGTACTCGTCCCGGCCGGGACCAATCACAACATCATTAATACCGGCGGCACTTCACTGAAGCTCTACACACTTTATTCTCCCCCGAACCATCGTGACGGAGTCGTGCACCATACCCGCGCGGACGCGGAGGCGGATGATGAGCACTTCGACGGCAAAACAACTGCGGAGTGAGCGTGCGATGGCGCGCGTATTCAACTCCATGTGTTGCCCATAGAAGCAAAGGACACCATTGAGCTTTGCCAATGTCGAACGTGAGATGACCGATGCCCCATAAAGAGAAACACCGTTCCGACCGCATCGGCTGGTTGCGCGCGGCGGTTCTGGGCGCGAACGATGGCATCGTATCGACTGCGAGCCTAGTGCTCGGCGTTGCAGCGGCTCAAGCGACCAGCCATGACATTCTGGTTGCCGGAGTCGCTGGATTAGTCGCCGGGGCTATGTCCATGGCCGCAGGGGAGTACGTCTCTGTCAGTTCGCAGGCGGATACCGAACAGGCCGACCTCACCCTCGAAAAGCACGAACTCGTAACGGCTCAATCAAGTGAGCTTTCTGAACTCACGTCAATATACGAAACGCGCGGCCTTTCTCCTTCTTTGGCGAAGCAGGTCGCCGAAGAACTCACGGCCCACGACGCCCTTGCCGCCCATGCCCGTGACGAACTAGGCATCTTGGAATCATTCCGAGCAAGACCCGTGCAGGCGGCATTCGCCTCGGCTGGCACGTTCGCGGTTGGAGCGGCGATGCCCTTGCTGACCGTGATACTTGCGCCTGTGGCGTATCTCATCCCCTTTGTCGCCGGGTCATCCCTTGTGTTTCTTGCGATTCTGGGAAGTTTGGCCGCCTTCGCCGGCGGCGCTAACACGAAGAGAGGGGCACTGCGTGTCACACTTTGGGGTGCGCTTGCGATGGCTATAACCGCCGGCGTCGGTGCACTCTTTGGCGCAGAATTCTGAGGCAGGTACCGCGGAGGCAACCATATATTCCGCACTCTCCACGAACTTCGAGGAAGTCTTAAAGAGAGAAAGGGCGCGAATCGAACGCTAAGAAGACTCGCGCGCACTGACAAGTCGTCTTGAACAAGCACAAGCATACGAAAGGAAACGAAGAGCATGGAACAGCACAGCGATCTGGAGTTGGTCGAGGTCGATGAGAACTTAGACCCGCTTTCCGGCGCGACCGGCGCCCATCCGTTAGGCACAGGAGTTGGCGCCGCAAGTGCCGGCGCAGCAGGCGCCGCCATCGGCTCTCTGGCAGGCCCCATTGGCGCAGCGGTAGGCTTGGTAGCGGGAGCTGTT
>JBAZRU010000385.1:0-6915 GCA_041662805.1 Candidatus Hydrogenedentales bacterium
GGCGCATTCAGAGACGGTGTCCCGCCCCCTTGTCGCCACTGACAACTCACGGCCCAGACCGAATACGAAAAGCCTGCCAAGGCAGTCACGATTCCCGCCGCTGGCGCGCGCATCCCAGGGATCACAGAAAGCCAGCGAACGATCACTTCGGCGGGCAGGATCAAGAGCCAGGGGCTCACAACCAGGAAGAAGGCCTCGTCCAAGACCAAGGAGACAATCTGGTGCCGTCTGGTCTGAGGCTTTCGGCCCTTGTTCAGGACCTTGGTAACGACGCCACTAAGCAACATCTCACTCCCGGGCCAGCCGGTTACACGCTGCCCCGCGCAGAAAGATACAAAGGCTTACTTCCAAGAACACATGCCTTTCAGGTAACCATGAATGCGCCGGCCACATTCCCGTTTCATATTCCCGGCACAATCCGACCGTGGTGCCTTGCTCCCGATGCTAAGGGCGACCTAGCGTGTAGACTCGGAAAGGTCTTGCATGGTTTCTATTGATAGCCCCAGGCGATATTCTCGAAGTCGCCCTCTAGTTCGAGGAAGTCCCGGAGGTTGTCATCTAGTCCCCGCCTATAGCCGCCTCGCTCATGTAGACCAAAACGACGAGAAGAAAGTCGAAATAGAGACTCAATCGCAGCTTCCGCTAGTTTTTGCACTGCCTACTGGCATTTCAGGCCCCGAATGTCACTCGGTGGCGCAAATTCAGCCTTCTGGCAGGATCCCCGCTGCGCAAGATGCTACACGCACAATCGCCAGTAAAGATAGTGTTAATCGACGCGCGACAACGCGTGGCAGAAAAAAGAAGATGGTGGGCGGTACTGGACTTGAACCAGTGACCCCTTGCATGTCAAGCGGTCAAGTGCTCCAGTAGTACAGATTCGCTCAACTCTCTAAGGCTGTAACCTGTTGAAAACACTATAGCACGACTTTCGGGCGCGCGCAACCCTGTTGCGATGCTTGCATGCTTTACGCTCAATTTCACTGCATTTCGGATAACTTAACCGGTTAACTTTGGCGGAAGTCATCGGTAATTCAGTTCAGCGCCGCCGACGCGGCCCGCTCTGCCAGGAGCATTACGCCGCGCAACTCGCGCCGGAGTTCATCCGCGCGCCGCTGTACGCCTTCGGCGGCCTCGAGTACTACTTGCACGTCCTCTGCGGTCCCTTGCTTCTTAACCGACGCGGCCAACATTTCCACACGGATCGAGTCGCGCACCAGTTCGTTGAAGCGTTCGATCAATGTGCTCATAGTCCAGCGTTCCTATCTCGCGGGACTTTCGCCACGCCTGCGATGGATCGCAGATCGTCACGTAGTCCGCGCGTCTCTTTCGTGAGTTCTTGCGTGGCCTTCGTGTTCTCCGGGTCCGCCGTCGCCGCCGATGATTCGCGCGAGCGCCATGCCTCCGGGTTCTGCCAGTCGGCCCGCGCTTGTTCGCGTATAGCCACGGAAACGGGCCTTGTGTCTCCACCGCCGCCGACACGGTCCAACCAATCGCTGGCGCGTAGCAGATACCCCGGCTTGCCATCTTCCACAAGCCACGGTGCAAGCGCAGGATGCTCGCGGGTAAATTCCATGCCAAGCGCCTGTTGTCGCGCCTCGTGCAACCGCGCAGCCTCTGCACCCGAGCCGTAGCGTTGCCGAAACCCGGACGACTCCTTCGCAATACGCGCCTCGTACTCGCTCGCAAGGTCTGGATTTTGGGTCATGAGTGCCTTGAACCGCATCGCCGTTGCCAGCGGTGGCGTCTTTCTAAGCGTCGATTCACTCTCCCGGAACTTGTCCGAGTTCTGAATCAGCATACCGACTGCCGCCGCTTCTTCTTCGCCGAGTCCGAACTTTTCCGACAGGTATGCTTGACTCGAAAACTTCCCGACATTCCCGGATGCCTCAGCAGCCGAGCGCAGTCTCGCGATACGTTCCGTCTCGGGAAGCCCTTGCAGCTTGAATTTCTTTGCGAGATTGCTCTCGTCTTTGCCTAGGGCCCGCGCAGCGGCCTTCAGGCTTGTCGGCAACTGTTCGGTGGGCATTCCAGCCGTGCGCAACGCTGCCGCAGCCGCAAGGCCCGTTTCCATCGATGAGAATTGGATTGTCGAGGGCAGCGCATTCGCAATACCGGGCACGTCGATAGGCGCTAAGTCCGCCGCGCCGATCACGAGATCGGACGCCCGGCCACTGCCGATGCCGCGCACAACGCCAGCTTGGACAACCTGCGATGCCGCCTCAGGGGAGACACCCATATTAGACATCACCGCCGCAATGGGAAATTCGCGCGTCATAGTCGCGCCCTGGATGCTCTTGACGGTGTTTCCGATTTGCCCAATCTGATCAGGCGTCAATCCCTGAGCCGCGCCCATACGCTCGATTCTCTTGCGCTCTGCCGGTCCTCCGGGGATCCCTGCCAACTGGACGGCTAAAGGCTTGATCGCAATTGCGGCCGCGTCGCTCTTGCCCTTGATCGCGTCGAGGTGCGCCTCGTACTTTTCAAGGATGGCAAGCGCCCCGCGCAAACTGAGGGCACTCGTGACCATGCCGGTCGCGGCGAGCGCCGCGCTCTTGAACGACGTGGAGAGGCTATCAACGTGTTTCGGCGTCTTCTCGATCTCTTCTTTCGATTTCTTGCTGGCCTTGCCAACGTTGCCTATCGCGACTTCCATTTCCTTGAACTTCGTGCTCATGGTTTGGATGTCGGCCAGGGCTTTCTTCACGTCGGTCTCGATCTTGTACTCGGAGTTCCTAGGCATTATTCGTCACCTCCGCCGCGCCGGTTCATGCGACAGCCTAAGAACGTGCGTTCACGGCCTCGTGCACGGCGTTCGCTGCGTGATTCGGAGCCGCGTCGCCCACTGCGAAACGGTTCCTCGGGTTGTTCGGGTTCGTCGACCACCTGCCGCCGTGCTACCAGCGGAGGGATCGGTTTAGGTGCAGATCGTTGCGCACGTAGCACGCGGCCCGCGTTCGAATAGTCCGTCAGCTTCGAAGGAAGTCCGCTGTAATCATCATCATTCATTGCTCGCACTCCATTTCGCTGTCACGAGTGACTAATACTCAACCAAACGTGATAAAAAAGTAATCAAAAATCGCTCGACCCCTTACATAGTCGACCCGAAGGCCAAGTATCCGCCAGGAAGGACCCAAGGTTTTTGCCGTCGTAAGTGCCTATATAGCAAGGCGTTACACAATAACTTGCGTGCAATGTCAAGTATTCTCCACTTTCGGCGCGGTCGCTTGAATGTATTCCCGTATGTCATCGATGCGTTACTCTCATATTCCCTCCGGCAAGGGAGCCGCAGCGCCATGCCACGGCCCCCACTCGCTGTACATCACCGCTCAGCAACACGCGCCGAATGGATCCGAATACTCTTCGCCGCCGAAGCCGCCGAATTCAGCGCCTTCGCAGGCCAGCCCGAGGGATCGCAAAGGCTAAAGACGGCCATGTCCGGGCAGCGTTCGAGGTCGCTGGTTAGCGTCGCAATACGGAGATTGTGGTTAGAGATCACGCTTTCCAAGTCTTTGGTGTTGTCGCGTCCGCTCCGCTCGCTGAGTTCCTTCTGCGCTTTCTCAAGTGCCGCCCGTTGCCCCGCAATCTCGGCCTCACACTTCACGCGCGGGACCATTGCATCCTCGTCGCGTTCGAGCGTTCGGATCTCAAAGTCGATCCGCTCGCACTCGGACTGCATCGCCGACACGCGCGCCGTAGTGCCGACAATGCCCAACTTGTCGCCAGTGGCCCTGAGCCGTTCAAGTTCTCGCTCTTCAGCTTTCAACCGTTGGCGAGCTTCCGCCACCTCGGCTTTCAGTTCGATGCAGCGGAGAATCTTTGTGTTGGAAGTTACCGCGTCCATCGCCCCGGCAAAGATCGCGCCGATGCCGGCCAAAAGTTGTACTTCGGCGTTCAGCTTCGCGCTCTCGCGTAGCAGGATTGCACGCTCTTCCGGCGTCGCCTTCGCAAACTGGTAGCCGAGGTCCTGAAGCTCCACGATAATGTCCTCAGTGCGTCCCCTGATCGCAGACCGTGCGTCGCGGATCTCCTCAAATGTTGATTGCTCAGTCAGCCTCGGTAGCCACGGAGTGGGGTCATCCGCCGCGATAGGTTCGATAACTTCGACGGCCTGGGTTTCGATCTCAATTGCGGTTCTCTTCGACATGACTTTGTCCTTTCGTTGCTTTGCAGTCTACAGACCGCCCAAGACCTTGTTATTCGTGATAGTGTTCATTACTTCGATCTCCTTTGCGGCGAGTGCCGCACTTGCCGGTATTTGCCCGGTACTACAGCCGTCGCACTCAACGGGAGAGCGCCGGTTTGTCTCTGTGTGCTGATTTGGTCGCTGTCTGCGACGCTCTCAAAATCGACTATGCCGTCGATCATCGCGTACCCTTGTGCGGCCCCTGCAATGTGTACGCGCGCCGTCTTCAATTCAGCCACGTTGACCCGTGGGCGTGCTTTCGCGACGGCCTGCCACAACAATGCGGCCTGGTCGTTCACGAGCGCCTGTAGGCCAGCCAGGTGCTTGTCTGTGACAGCCGCACCGGGTGTCCCGACGCCTTTATGCTCGCCAGCGCGTATAACGTGCGTCTTGACGCCTGCCCGCTTCGCCGCCGCGCTCGAATCGTGGATGACAACTTCGCAGCCAACGCCGCCGATGAACGCCGCCGTGTTCGCATAGACGCGCGACGCCTGCGACGCAATGACGTAGGCGACGCCGCAGGATATGTCATCGATGTACGCGGTAGTCTTTGCTGATGCAGCCTTGACTGCGCTCGCGAAGTCTAGGGCCCCGGCAATTTCGCCGCCCGGTGAGTCCACAAGCAGGACGATCTGCTTGACTGAATCGTCTGCGTCCAAACGCCGCACAGTATCAGCAAGCTCCGCCGACGACGGCCCGAGCCAGCCGGACTTGGTGAGGATTCCGATCACGGGTACGTTCACTGTGCCGTTAGCGGTACGTCGTACACTTGGCGCGGTCGGTGTCGACGCCTTCGTGGGCAATCCGTTAGTCATGCTTTGGAACATGGAGAGCGTCCTAAAGATCTTCCACGTGTCCCCACTCCAACTTTCACCGCGAATAGTCATCATGCGATCCCCTCATTGGCTATTTGAATCCGAAGATCCAAAATCCGCTTTTCCGTGTACGTGTCCCATTCCAAATCAAGCCCCGCTTCCTCGGGATCGATCTCGCGAATCTGCCGCGTCAACAGTTCAACGTTGCACTCGGCCTCTATCAGATCACCTGCGGGTATAGGGCTGCTCGCTTTCAACGCCGCCGTAATGACTTCATCGAGGGTGTTCAACCAGAAGATCCGCTGAAACACCAATTCTTCAAGAGTGGTCATCAGTCAACACCCTTCATGCGGTCGCAGAACGTACCCCGGCGCACGCAAGGAGACGTACGCCGGGGAGGGAGAAGACACCAGACTGGCGATAGGCCAGACGGCGCGGTGATGGATAAACTTGCGGACGAGCGCCCCAGGCGCGGATAGCGCCCGCCCGCTGTTCCGGCGACAGGAGCGCGCCGAAAGGTTGTGTTGAAGTTCGTGGCATTCATCGGGCGAGCTCCCGAAACCTGCGACGATAGAAGCCGCGCCGGTATTTTTCCGCCAGCCTCGTGCGGCCCAAGCGTTTCAACTCGCGGGCAATGGCCTCGATTCCGCCAGCCAGCGGGACCGCCTTGACTGGCACGTAAGGCGGGCGCAGTCGGGCGTTGTCGATCAGGTTGAGAATAACGCCGTCCAACTGATCGGTGAGGTCGTACAGTTCATCGAGCAGCGCGTCAACGCGCATCTGTTCGCGGGTTGGTGCCCATGGGTCGCGGTCGCATGACGCATGACGTGTCATGACGCTTTTTCTGGAACTTTTCCCACACACGCGCACGATGGACGATTTTCGGGAAAACGTGTCATAACGTGTCATCAGTCATTGACCCCGCTTTGCATGCCAAGCCCGAGCCAAAAACGCGCCGCGCCGCTTCGGTACTCATCGAAGCCACGTTCCGCTATGTATAGCCCTAGCCGCTTCCCACTCAATGGCGCTTCGCCCTCGCGCTCTGCCCAAGAGGTGTAGGCTTTCGATAGGTCGCCCTTGGCAACTTGTAGCGTGGGTCCGGTCGCGGTGCAGTCAGCCAGGAAGCGGCCGATTGAATCTTCGGCGGTTCGGTATGTCTCCACGGCGACACGCACGGCCTCCGGTGCCTGCAAGCCATCGCGAAGATAGAGACAAGCTCCTTCGACGGCCCATGACAAAATGCCTTCAGCTTCGCGTAGCAACTTCTGCTCAAGGTCGCGGTCTTGCTTTTCGGGCGGGATTGTGACCGTGAACGGAATGAGCCGCACACGCCGCCAAATGCCGTAGTCAGTGCCCTGAATCCGTGGGCGGTGATTGGTCGCGAGCCAGAGCGTAAACTCGGGCGTAAACTGGAAGGGTGCCTGATACTTGTGCTCTGCGACGATAGCTTCTCCGCCGGTTGCGGCCTTTACCATCGCTTCATCTAAGCGTTTCCCGTCGCCGGTTTCAATGGCAGACACAAATCGAACGCCTCGAAGCCGCGCCAGGTCCGCCCGGATACGGTCGCCGCTTTGCGCCATAAAGGTCGTTGAAGCCACCTGCGCCGCGTAGTCGCCGAAGAGTCGAAGAAGGGTATTCAAGAAAACGGACTTTCCATTTGCCCCGTGGCCATAACAGAGGAAGAAACATTGCTCCGATGTCAGCCCGAGCAAGCTGTAACCCACGGCCCGCTGGATGAATGAACGGAGTTCCACGTCCGGGAAGATGTCCGCCATGAACGCTTTCCAGCGATCACACGGCGCGCCCATGTGGAAATCGTGCGGTATTAGTTGCGTTAGGTAGTCAGCACGCGAATGCTGATAGCAATATGGCGCTTCCCCGGCGACACATTTCAGCGATGTGTTGCGGAAATTGACT
>JBAZRU010000386.1:0-6893 GCA_041662805.1 Candidatus Hydrogenedentales bacterium
GTTCCGTCAGAAATGGAAAGGAGAAAGAGGACACGGACCGCACGTCGACGTATGCGGCCCATGAACAGACTGTAGTTCACTCAGCCAAGGCATCAATCTCGCGCTGAATGGACCTACGCCCTGCCTCATCCAGCGGGAAGTTGACGAGAATCATCCGATACGCGACGCGCGCCTTGGCGCGCTGACCAGCTTGAGCCAGCGCTTGCGCGAGGCCATATTGGGTCTCGAGGTCATTCGGTGCGGCCGCGACCGCCTGCTCAAACGCCTTCACTGCCATATCAGCCTTGCCCGCCTTTGCAAATGCCACGCCCATTTGACGCAGGCAAATAACGCGTTGTTGACCCGAAAGACTGGGCAGTGCCTGCTCAAGCGCATGAGCGGCTGCTGCGAATTCCTGGCACACGGCGTACAAGCCGCCCAGCCTCATGAATAGGTCGCCCGAATGCTGGGGCGAGAGCGCCACGTCGCGCGCACGAGCGGAAAGTACATCTGCCGCCCATACAAACGAAGGGGCCAGCTCGGAAATGTCGGTTACACTAGATTGCTGGGCTTGAAGCGCTTCAATAAGCTTCGCCGCTGCCGCAACAATACCGTCTTCAGTATTTCCAAAGGCCAGCGCCACCGCTTGGATTTGCGGGGGAAGACTCTCGTCACCCCCTTTACGCCCAGCAATTTCCTGCGCGAAAAGCGCGTTGAATGCCGATTCGTTCTCCACGGACTTGGCGAAGGCGTGAAAAGCCGACCACGTATCTATCCGCTCCGGATATGCCTTCGCAAGCTGCAGAAACGCTACGTCTGCCGCATCCCTGTCGCCATACCCTTCATAGAGCACTCGCGCTTGCATAATCTTCAAGGGAACACTGCTTTGCTTAGTCGTCGCGGCCCGGTTCAGAACTTCGAGATTCCAGGCGAGGCTAGACAAGATGGCATCGTAGTGCCCCGACTGTTGGCTTGTTTCCAGAAAGAGCTTCCAAGTCGCCATGTCGTCCGGGTTGTCTTCAAGAGAACGCACCAATGCCATCTGCGCGCCCAGCATATCCTCTCTCTGGAATCGAGTTTGGGCGATTAGGCGGAGGACTTCGCCCTTGTTCTCGCTTCCGCATTCGATTGCCCTGCTCAGATGTACTTCGGCCTCCTTCCAAGCTTCGCCACGCTCCCGCGCAACTTGGCTCGCGTCGGAGCCTGCGAGCCTCTCTGCACGCAACATGGCAATCCGTCCCGACAAGTCATGCACTTCGGGCGAGATGGGATTCAAACGAGTGGCGCGCGTTACATATCCTTGTGCCTCCTTCAAGCAAGCCTCTGCCCTTTCGCCTTGCAACGTACCAGCCAAGTTGAAGAACGCCTTGGCCGTATCCAGAATCGCGACGACATCCCCCGGATGCAGTTCGACGGCCCGGGCGAGTTTCTTTGCGGCCTCCTCCGAGCGGCCCATCCGAGAGTATGCTGTTCCAAATTGAAAGGGAATGCGCCAATCGTACGGAGCCAAGGATTCGGCTCGCGCGAAACACGGGACGGCGGCAGCGAAGGCCTTACTCTCCATCGCGCCCAATCCGCGCTGGTAGAAGAGCAGGGCTGCGAAGTCGCGTATTCCAAGTAACAAAAGCGCAACTGCGCATCCGAACGCGACCTTGCGCCCAAATTGGAAAGATCGGCTGTGCTTCCGTTCAGGCGAACGCGGCATGTCGCCGTCCTCACTCCAAACGCCAGTCGAAGCGCCGGCCATCAGAAAGAAAAGCAACGCCGAAGCAGGTACGTGCATGTTGAATCCGAACAGACTGTCCAGCAGAAAGGCGAAGAAGAGAGCCCCAAAGGTCATCCCGAGGTATCGCCGTTCCCTGTCGGTGGAGACAAGACCCATGTAGAGGTTTCGACAGACAAGAAGCACGAGTATCGACACGAACAAGATGCCTGCCGGAATCCCCGCTTCGACTGCGATCTCGAGAGGTTCGTTATGGACGCGGGAATTCAATTCGTGAACGATGGCGACTCGCTCTTTCTCGAGCTGCGTCCAATACTCGGGATTGGCGACCTGAAACATGCCCGGCCCATAGCCGAGGATAGGTCTATCCAGAGCCATGCGACATGCCCCATAGAAAGAATTATAGCGGAGGGTCAGAGGCGTGTCGTCCGGATAGGGAGACCCCGTCTTCGCAGCCAAGATCGCACCAACCGCGACACCCAACAGAACGAAGAAGAGAAACACCGAGCCAAGCGTAAGAGCGACCGCACGCGACGCGCTTTTGACCCATCGCGCAATCACAACGACCGCGAAGACGAGAAGAGTTGCCCCGGCCAATGCCAGCAGTGAACCGCGAGTCTGTGTCAGGGCAAAATGACCTAGGAACAGCGCGACACACAAGATGGACCAGCGCTTGCGTCGCTGCGTGCACAATCCCAATCCAAGAATAACAGCAATCACCAAAACATGAGAGGCGACATTGGGGTTGCCGAATGTCGCGGGGGCGGACCGCAACATTCCAGTCTTGTCTTCCCACGGAAATGGGTCTAAGCCCGCGTACTGCAGAATGCCGTAGAGGGATGCAATTGAGACGGCTATGCAAATTGCGCCGACGAGTCTCCAAACGTGCGTTGGAGAGCGAAACACGTTGGCGGCGGCAAAAAGGAGGATGAGCAACGATGCCAGTTTGACGCATTCGCGAAGCAGGCTGTAACCCACGTTCGGCGAAAGAAAGGTGGCGACGACGTTCAAGCCGAAGTACATCCCGAGAAGAATCTGCAGTGACAATGGGATTCGTGTGGGCATCAAGGATTTCGTCGGGCTGAATACCCACAGAAAAAGCAGCGCGCACGCCGTTAGTTCATATCCCAAGACCTTGATGTCGCTCGCCGGGTCAGGAGTGAATGGAAGAAGCGCAAGAACGCCGAAAAACACCAAGCCGATAATCAGAAGCCTTTGCGCCCTCACCTGCCATGGATCTATGCCCTCTCCCAAACGCAATGCCGACTCCCTCTGTGTTCTTCTTCATGGCTCTCGATCCCCGGTTCTTTGAACGCTGTCCGCGGGTCAGCCCTCGTCCACTACGCGCGCCTATTCGTTCGCGCCACGCTTACTCCCGGGCTTGAAGCGTACGACCGTGGGATGCTCTTCGGTGGAGACAGGCGTTTCAACAGTGTCTCTTGCATCGCAAAACCGTTCGAGTCTCACGCTGTCAAAGATCCCCGCCAAGCACAATGATACGTCGTGGCGCAGGTTCTGATCCGGGGGATGCTTGAATTCGTAGCAGACCAAGACGTCCTTCTTGTCCGACGACTTGATCCGGACTTCATCGTACGAAGGCCAGTCTTCATCCCGGCTTGAGCCTGACGGCGAAACGATCAATTGCTCTCTATCGTGTACGCATACGGCAATGTATCGAAGTCCCAGTTCGCAGCGGCAGAGTTCGAGCAAGGGCTTCGCTTCCCCCGAACGGACTCCCGTATGAATTCTCAACGCGGCATATTTCCGAAACGCCTGGTACACCTTGTTTCGATGACGGCGCTCAATCAGCGACCTGACGTTGGTCGGTCTGAGATACCCGGCCAGCCAGGCGATGTTCACCAGACTCCCGATGTAGAGGGCGTAGGGGAACCACACCCACTTTGAATTCTCGGGAATCAGCGCCGACATGATTGCGGCGATAGCGAAGAGCAGTCCAGTTCCACACAGGGTAAGCACGACGCCGGGTTGGGAGTAGCCCATCCGCAGAAGACGATGGTGGGTATGGAGGTTGTCGCCCGCAAATACAGGCACCCCTCCGACATAACGCCGCGTCATCGAAATCAGCGTCTCGAAGATCGGGAGGCTGAGCGCCAGCATTGGCGCCAGGATGATCATGGCGGTTTCAGACTTCTGCGCACCTATCAACGCCATCATGGCCAAGGTGTAGCCGATAAACATACTCCCCGTATCGCCTAAGAAGATCCTGGCTGGAGGGAAGTTATAGAAGAGAAATGCGGTCAGGCACCCCGCCAAGGCTGCCCCCACGAACGTTACGAACTCATTCCCCTGAACAACGCCCAGAACGACCAAGGCGCACGTTCCTACAAGCGCGATGCCCGATGCAAGTCCGTCGATGCCGTCTATAAGATTGAAGGCATTGATGAGCCCGACCACCCAAAGCACCGTCAGAATTCCACCCAGCCCAATGCCCAAATTCAACGTGCCCACAAACGGTATCGTTACCGAGGTGAGCGCGAAGCCCGACAGGCAAACAAACAGCGCCACGACGACTTGCCCCAGAAGCTTCCATCGTGCCCGCAAGCTCTTCATATCGTCCAGGACACCAAGGACTACGATGGCAATACCGCCCGCTGCTAAAGTCAGGCATTCTCTTCGGTAGCTGGCCAGGGTAAACAGCAAATCGAACGAGTCTCTGTGGTTTCTCCAGACCCATTCCCAATTACGGACGATTACATGCCCCAAGATCCCTATGGCGAGGCAGCTAAACACAAGGGGTACGGCAAAGGCCAATCCCCCTAGAAGCGGCATTTCCCCCTGGAATACCTTGCGGTACCCCCCCCTATCGACGGCATCGATTCGTCGCGCGAGTCGCATCACAATCGGCGTCAGAGCGACCGTCACAAACAGGCAAACAAAGAAGAGCGCGCAGACCGCGCCGAGAGAGGTGTCCAGAGTCAAATGCGCACCTTTCCGCCGGCTATGTGCACCCCATAGCCAACCCCAAGCATTCGAACGATTCCTCGACACGTGTCGGCCGCAGCACCTGCGCAACCGGCACAAACGGGATTACACTCCCTTTAATTCTAGCGACCGCCGGATAGTCCGTCAACACGCGACGTTCGGCATCGTGAGCTATGCCTGTCACGAATGTCCCACATTCCCTGGAAAGCCGACGGTTCGGCGCCGCGCAGTCTAGCAATAGGCAGCACTGCCTGTAACCCGGCACGAGGCGTTCCGGTTCCGCAGACTCTACGGTTTCCCGGCGCTTGGTTGTCCGCCCTTGTATCTGTGAGGTTTGGCTCCTCAGAAATCGGAGGTATCGTCATCCTCCAGCGGGATCACCTGCTCTGGATTCTTGACGCGGCTTCCGGAAGGGGGAGGCAGCATCGCCGATTTCGCGGCAGGCTTGCGGCGGTCGCCGGAGCGTGGCTTCCTAATAGACTGAGGAGCAGGGGCACGATGTGAAACGGCAGGCGTGGCGCCTTGGCGGGCAACTGGGGCGCGATGCCCATCCGACGACTCACGCTCGCCTTCCACGACAACCACCAACTCGCCGATCACATCGTGGAGGTTCTCCGCCTGTGCGGAAAGTTCCTCGCTTGCGGCGGCAGTCTGTTCCGAATTTGCGGCATTCATCTGGGTCACCTTGTCCATCTGGGCGACGGCAAGATTGATCTGATCGATGCCCTGGGCCTGTTCATTGCTGGCGGCGGCAACCTCTCGGATCAATTGCTCTGCCTTCTGCACTTGGCTGGCGATGTGCTCCAAGATCCCGGTGACTTCGGACGAAACGGCAACGCCACCGTCGGCGTTCTTTTGCGATTCTTCCACCAGGGCGGCGGTATTCCGCGCGGCTTCGGCGCAGCGTTGGGCGAGATTTCGGACTTCTTCCGCGACGACGGCGAATCCCTTGCCTGCCTCGCCGGCACGGGCCGCTTCGACCGCAGCGTTTAGGGCAAGCAGATTGGTCTGAAACGCGATCTCGTCAATGGTCTTCAGGATCTTGGCCGTCTGATCGGAGGAAGTCTTGATTTGTTGTATCGCCACGACCATGCGGGAAGAGGCCTCCCTGCCCCGTTCCGCGCCGCCGCGCGCGTCTTGCGTCATTTTAAGGGCCTTGTCGGTGGCGTCGGCATTCTGGCGCGTCATGGAGGCCATCTGTTCCAACGAAGCGGAAGTCTGTTCCAGGCTGGACGCCTGCTCGCTGGCGCCTTGCGCCATCTGTTGGCTGGATTGAGCAACCTGCCCCGACGCCGAGGCCACTTGTTCTGCCCCAGTCGTCAAGGAGCCGACGATTGCATTGATCGGCTTTGTGACCGCGCGCGTCACGGAAACGGCAAGGACAATGGCAAGGACCACGCCCGCCGCGAGGGAGATGAGCATGACGGTACGGCTGCGCTTTGCGCTTTCCACCGCCACATTCGCTCGTTCGTCAACGGCGATTTGGTACTTCTCTTCGAGACCTTGCACGATTTCGCGGGCCGCCCGATGGTCCACCTGCAGTGTCTTGTATGCAGTCTCTTGGGCCTGCCGCTGAAGCCCTTGAGCCTTCTGGACTTCCTGCATTGCATCGCCTTGGGTGACATTGCTCAGGACTTCGAGAGCCGCTGGGGTCGACTCTTGGGACAGGATGCGCGCCGCCTCGACGGTATTTGCCGCTGCAACGTTCTCCTTCACGCGCTTTACGCTCTCATGAAAGCGCGCGTGCGGCTCTTTCGCGGCATTAAGCTTCTCCAGAATTATCTTGTTGTCGTTGGCAGGATTCTCGACAAATTTTGCAAAGGCGCACGCGTCCGCGTCGTCGCCTCCTTCGACCGCCGGGCCACCTTCAGCCATGATCCGCAGCTTGGTCAAGAGTTGATAGTGGTCGGCCCGTATCGTCTCAAGTTGACTGGAAACGCCCGAGGCATTGATGACCCCACCCGCCTCAAGCGCCTCCACGGTTTCGTCCAGAGAGGCGACGGTCTTCTGCCATGTCGCATAGAGGGGCTGAAATTTCTTCCACTCGGCTTCGTTATCGTCGCTTTTGGGGAGTGCGTTGAACTTGTCGATATTCGCCTGAAGACTCTTGAGCGTGCTGTCGAGACTCCCATGCTCCTCGGTTCTTGCTTCGCCCTGAAGGCGTTGACTGATGAGGGCCCGGCAATGGCTTCGCGCCTTCTCAAGGTCGCGGTTTATCGAAATGAGATAGGTGATACTCGGTGAATCG
>JBAZRU010000387.1:0-6890 GCA_041662805.1 Candidatus Hydrogenedentales bacterium
ATCGCATATTGGGAACACGTAGGGGTAAACCGGCAATTCGGACCAAGCAAGGGCGAAAGAACCATCTGGTAAAGGCGGATGATCGCCACCAGAACCTTACTCATTACCCGAAGACTCTCCTGGTTTCAGGAGACGCCGCATAGCCTCGGTGCATTCGTGGAAGTTCAAGGTCGCTGCTTCAGGCCGCGCCACGACGACAATATGCACGTCTTGCGCGAACTGGGTGCGATGGGTCCTGTAGAATTCGCGCAGGAACCGCTTGACGCGATTCCGCACCACTGCAGAGCCGACTTTTCGCGATACAGCCAACCCGAATTTCCGGCCTTCACCTTCCCGCCGAGCCACATAACAAATGAACGCGGCCCCCACGCGCTTTCGACCGTGCCGAAACACGACCTCATATCCGCGCTTCTGGGTGAGCCGTTCACGCCGTGGAAACCCTTGTGGCCCCGGCACAATAGACTCGCTGCCTCCTCGTTACAGCGCCAGCCGCTTACGGCCCTTTGCGCGCCTACGGTTCAGTACCGAACGGCCGCCCGGGGACGCACTACGCGCACGAAACCCGTGCGTCCGCTTGCGCTTAATGTTTGATGGTTGAAAAGTACGCTTCACCGGATTCTCCTTCTTACTTGTACGGACACCACGCCCCCACCTGTAGGCGTCATGCCGTCGCGTTCGCCCGCCTCGGGGCTTTCTATGTGTTGCCGGCTTCTCCGAGCCGAGCCTATCGGAACGCTTGCCATAGGCAGACGATTCGCCTGCGAGGTCAAGCCGCACCTCATACCTCTTGCCTTATGGCGCTGACACATCGAGCCTGAGGGACTCAACGTAACGCGGTACTATAGTCTATTGCCGCAAAAGGAGTCAAACGCCTACACGGCACCAAGTTGCGCCATGATCGGAGCGGTTTGCGCCCCATTTTCGAAGCGTACCGCGCGCAGAAGGCGGCAAGTCCTCCAATCTGAAGCCGTCCCGCCCTGTTGGCGTGGAATCAACCTTCCCAGGTGCAGGAGCATCTATCAACCGGGAGTTCCGCTGTCTGGATGCTCTGCAGCGGGCACGATGGATCCAGGCTTGGGTGGCTTGATTCGGGAGCGTCATGTCAGGTTTTCTATTTGCATAAGAATACTATCTTGACGGAAGTGCCGTTTTCCGGTCAGAATGCCTAAGAGCAGGTCGTGGGGATACGGTTTGTGTTCGGGCTTCGCGGTTCAGATTTGGGCTGTACAAGGGAAAGGGGGGTATTGAAGTGTCCATTTCTCGAAGATGTCACTTGGGGCGGCAATTCGTCAGGCCAGTCCGCGTTTCGAAGTTGCGTCCAACCGCAACGCGCGCGTTCGCTTTGATACTGTCCATGGGACTCAGTCTCATGGTAGCGTTGCCTGTTTTTGCACAGGCCAATCCGGGCGAACTGAATTCGCTTCTTGGAAGTGTGGCCGGCTCGAAGACGACCGCCGTGCCGCGGCATATGCTCTCAAATGACGGGTACGTCCGGTCGCTGAGCAGTGGTTCGGGGGGAGTCTTCCCCTCTTCGCTCAAGAAGAATTCGGACGCGGAAGCCGTGGCGCGGGCTTTTGTAGCGGATCACGCGGCTTTGTTTGGCGTAACCGGCGCAGACACGAAGTTCACCCTGGTCAAGAAGGGCAAGTCGGGCGAGGGCACAGTCGTGCACCTTCAGCAGACCATTGGCGGCATCGAAGTGTTCGGGGCGCGGGTGGCCGTGCAAGTCTCCCCCGACGGCGGTGTGCGAAGCGTGCTCAGCGACATCTTGCGCGGTCAGACTCCCTTTGACGCGAATGGGGCCCTTCTGACGCCCTCGCTCAGTGCGGATGATGCCGTGCGAATTGCCCTCAAGGGACGATTCCTGGGAAAGGCGAAGGCGGATGGGCTCAAAGTCGAGACGGATCCTAGTCTCGTCATCTTCGCTCCGTCGGTCGTGGGCCGCTCCGGGCCTGCCTCTCTTGCATGGAAACTTGAAGTTTCCGGCGAGTCTAGCGTGCCCGTTCGAGAGATCGTTTTGGTCAACGCGCACACTGGCCGGGTTGATTACCATTATTCGTTGATTCACGAAGCCAAGAATCGTCTCGTATATGACGCCAACAACACCGAGGCCGATCCCGGTACGCTTCTGCGTTCCGAAGGGCAGGGAGCCTCGGCCATAGCCGACGTCAACAGCGCCTACGATTTCCTGGGCGACACCTACGACTTCTATCTATCGGAGCATGGACGCGACAGCATTGACGGCCTGGGAATGAACCTCAGCGCAACGGTTCGCTATGGCCCAATGGCCAATGCCTTTTGGGACGGCGCCCGGATGTTTTTTGGAGAAGGGTATGCTACCGACGACGTGACGGCCCATGAACTGACACATGGCGTAACGCAAAGCGAATCAGACCTGATCTATGACGGAGAATCCGGCGCGATTAACGAGTCGTTTTCCGATATTTGGGGCGAGTTCGTCGACCTAACCAATACGGCGGGAACGGACACGCCCGCTGTCCGCTGGCTGATGGGCGAAGACGTGCCTGGTGGCGGCGCCATTCGGGACATGGCCGATCCCACGGTCTTCAACGACCCCGATCGGTACTACAGCCCTCGGTTCGTCGCGGGGGCGGATGTCCATATCAACAGCGGCGTCGGCAACAAGCTCTGCTATTTGCTGACGGATGGCGATGTATTCAATGGACGCACCATTACGGGCTTGGGCATTTCCATGACTGCCGACCTCTTTTACGAAGCGCAGACGAATCTCCTGACGAGCGCATCGGACTATGCCGACCTATACGCGCAATTGTCGCAGGCCGCCATAACCATCGGTTTGAACGCAACACAGCAAGGTATTGTCGAACGCGCATGCCGAGCCGTCGAGATCGGCGGACTTCCGGATGGCGTGACCGATTTCAAAGCCAATGGGGCCAGTGGCAGCCCAAACATCTCGTTGACGTGGACCAATCCTGCGTCGTTCGACACGATTATTGTCAGGCGCAAATTAGACGCGTATCCGTCGGGTCCGACGGACGGCACGCTCGTTTATTCCGGCACGGGGACCTCGGTTGTAGATGGTCCCCAAGCGAATGGCACGGTCTGTTATTACGCGGCCTACGTATATCACGGCACAGACGAGTTCGGCGACGAATCATACTCCGCTCCCGCGCGCAATCGAGCCACTGTGGGTATTGAAAAGCCCGACGACTATTTCGCTGAGCTCTTCGACACCTTCGACAACGACTTGGACAATACCATGGTCACGTTCACCCCCGTGGGCACGAGCGACTTCTACGCCGTATGTTCGCAGTCCACGACGGTGTTTCCGACCGATGCGACGACCATGACGTGGCTGACCATGGGCGATGATGATTCCACGCAAATCGCGTTGACGGGCGGCAAGACGGTCTCGTTGTACGCGCAGAATTATTCGTCGGTGTATATCGGCAGCAACGGGTATCTCACGTTCTTGGGCCCTGACTCTGCGTGGTCCGAAAGCCTGGACGTTCATTTCAATCAGCCTCGCGTGTCCGGTCTCTTTGTCGACTTGGCGCCCAATATCAACGGGGGCATCGGATACAAGCAACTGGCGGACCGGTTTGTCGTGACGTACATGTGGGTAGAGGACTTCTGGGGCGGCGGTACCAGCTCGTTTCAGATCGAAATGTTCTTCGATGGCAAGATTCGAGTCACCTATCTGGATATAGCCTCGGAGTTTGGAATCGCTGGGATTTCAATTGGCGATTGGGACGTCAGCAGTTTCGTCGAATACGACATGACCGACGCAAGCGGCTGCAGCGTTGACACCGACGCCGATGGAATCCCCGACTACGTCGAAGGCAACGGCGACATGGACAACGACGCTATCGGCAACTATGCGGATCCCGATTCCGACGGCGATGGAATACCCGATTCCATCGAACTCACGGGTGACCCGGATAACGACGGCATTCCAAACTACCTTGATCCGGACTCCGACGGAGACACGATTCCGGACGAGGACGAAGCGGTCGCGCCGCTGGACGTGGATGGAGACACAATCCCGAACTTCCTGGACATCGATTCCGATGGAGACGGGGTGTCCGATGATATCGAGGCGAGTTTCAATACGAATCCCTATGACGACAGTGAATTCCCGGCAGTCCCTCTGTCGCCCGTGGGGGTGGCGTTGGCATTGCTGGCCGCGGGCGTGACGGCAACCCGGAGCCGGCTGCGCCGCCGGTGACGCGCGATCGCCCGAAGCTAAAGACAAGCGCACATAGGGGATGTCCCAAGCGGGGCATCCCCTTCTTGCTTACTCTTTCGGATTGCTTTGGCGCAATTCGACAGTGATGGGTACGCCCTCGAATCCGAACTTCTCTCGAATGCGATTCTCGACGTAGCGTAGATAGCTGAAATGGAAGAGGCTCTTCTTGTTGACGAAGAGCACGAAGGTCGTCGGCTTCACGCTCGCCTGCGTCGCGTACTTGATCTTGGGCGTCCCGCCTTTGTGCGAGGAGGGCGGCTGGGCGGTCTTCAGTTCGTCCAGAAACGCGTTGAGCGCGCCGGTGGTGACGCGCTTCTCCGTTTCCGCCATGACCCGATCGATAAACTCGAATGTCGTGAACAGCCGCTGCCGCGAAAGATTCGATACCGTCACATAGGGCACGTGCCGAAGGAAGGGCGCCTTGAGGTCGATCTCTTCGGCTAGCGCCTTGAATCGCTGTTCCTTGTTTTCGACAAGGTCCCACTTCGTCCACACCAGGATCATTCCGCGGCCTTGTTCTTTCACGTAGTTGACGATGCGCTTGTCCTGCTCGCTGATTACATCCGTCGCATCCATCATCACCAGGCAGACGTCCGCACGCCGCACAGCGCGGAGCGCGCGCGCCACGCTGAACAATTCGACCTCTTTCTTAATCCCCGACCTGCGCCGCATCCCCGCCGTGTCGATCAGCAGGTAGTCCTTGTCCTTCCAGTGGAAGTCGATGTCGATCGCGTCGCGCGTCGTGCCGGGCGTCGAATCGACGATGCTTCGCTCCTCGTTGAGGAGGGCATTCACGAAGGACGACTTGCCGACGTTTGGCTTTCCAACAATGGCCACGCGCGTTACCGCCCGCTCCGGGGGCGCCGCTTCGCCATCCTCGGCCTCCGGCTCCGCCGCGGGCGCCTCCGGCAGATGCGCGACGACCGCGTCCATCAGCGCCTCGATCCCCAGATTGTGCGTCGACGAAATGGCAATGGGCTCGCCAAGGCCAAGTTCGTAGAATTCCGTGTGCTTCGGCTGCATGTTGTGATTGTCGAGCTTGTTCACGGCGAGCACCACGGGCTTTCCCAGCCGGCGCAACTCGTCGCGCACTTCGAAATCGACCCGCGTAAGCTCCTGTTGGCCGTCGACAACAAAGATGACGGCGCGCGCTTCTTTGAGCGCGACACGCACCTGCTCTTGGATTTTGTGTGTGATTGGGTCGGTCGGGTGTTCGACGATTCCCCCCGTGTCGACCATGCGCAGTTGCCGCCCTTCCCACTCCGCGGCGGCATAGGTGCGGTCCCTCGTAATGCCTTCTTCCAGGTGGACAATGGCGCGCTGGCGCCCGACCAGGCGATTGAACAGGGTAGACTTTCCGACGTTTGGCCGGCCGCATATGGCGACCAGGGGGAGTTTGGCGCGACGTGTCATCAGGCTTGATCCTCATTGCCGACTTGCTTGACGCCGGCGCGTAAATAATCCACGAACGAGAACACCGATACGACCAGGGTCCCGATGAGCAAGCCCATAATGAAACGGCCGTTTAATTCGAGCAACACGGAGATAATCAGCGCCATCTGGAGCGTCGTGGTCAATTTCCCGCTGACCTGCGGCTTGACCCGCACCGGTCCGAAGTACTCATTGATCAAGTACGCCCCAATCACGATGATAGCGTCCCGGCTCAGGATCACGACCGGAAACCACGCCGGAATCGGCGTGCGCAACTGATCGTTCACCGCCAGGAACACGAATGCGAGATTCACCAGAAGCTTGTCCGCCAAGGGATCGAGCACGGCCCCCAACTTGGACTTCTGGTTATACGCCCGCGCGACAAACCCGTCAACGCCGTCCGAAATGGCGGCCACAATGAACGTGACGAGTGCGGCAATCCGAAACCACGGCGCTTCCCGCGTGTAGCTCATGATCAAGACGATGAACACCGGAATCAGGACAAGCCTTCCGATGGTGATTCGATTTGCCAGGGTCATGCCAGGGTTCTCGGTGAAACCGACACAATCTCGATCCTCTCAAAGCCCAAACGCGGCGCTTGCGACCTATGCCTGCTCACGAAGAAAAACGAGAGGAAATCGTCACTACAAACACAGCAGTATAGCGACCCCATGCTTCTACAAGCAATGTTTCCTTGCGTTATTGTCCCGGCGCGCTCTCCGCCAAGTCAAGCCTTGGCCTTGGATAGACGCGCGCGTCGCGTTCGCCTTCGACCGTAATCGTTCCCCTGTCAGTGGTTACGCGCACGGCCCCCTCGAAATCCGTGCGCATGACGGCAGTCCCGCGGTCGCGATATCGCGCCATTACCTCATCATCGACTGGTTCCTTGCCGAAGCCCCCTCCGGTGGAAACCACCGCCAAGCGAGGGTTGACGTTCTTCAGGAAGTTCGCCGTGCTTGAGGTCTTCGACCCGTGATGCGGCACTTTCAGGATATCTGCAGTGCAGTCGGTTTGCGCAAGCTGAGCCTCGCCTTTCGCCTCGATATCCCCTGGAAACAGGATGCTCACCGTATCGAATTGGGCGCGCAACACGAGGCTGCCGTTGTTTTCGTCCAGAGTCTCCGGCGAATTCAAGGGCGGGTGCAAGACTTCGATGCGCCCATTCCCCAATGTCCAGGTGTCGCCCTTCTTGGATCGGTGCACGGGGACCTTGTGTTCGGCGCACGCG
>JBAZRU010000388.1:0-6888 GCA_041662805.1 Candidatus Hydrogenedentales bacterium
CCCGATTCGTATCGAATCGACGATGCGTGGTTGCTTGACCATCGTGATCGCTTCGGAAAGCGGATAGTGGGAAGTGATGTGGATGATCCGCATTCTGTCCGTGAAGAGGCACATTCGATAGTCTTTCGACTGCGTCTCCTCCGCGACGATTTCCGTGTGGCCCGTGTAGGGTATGCCCGCAAGATGGAGGCCTTCTTTGTTGATCGGGCACGTTACAAAACCCTGAATCGTTCCAGCCATGGAAGCGCGCACCGCGGCGCGCAGCCATGCCACGGCGCACCGCGCGGCGTCCGCGTCCAAGAACCCTGGACGAATAGGCGGCGCGACAACACCAGCTTCGTATACGGCAATCGTCTCGGGGTCGGAGTTGGCCGCATCAAGGGATTCAATGACGTTCGCGCGCGGCGCATTTGGAGAAAACCGTCGCGCCTCGTCCCACACGGCCGCGCTACCGAAGACGATGGGCGTGCACTGTTCGTACGCGCGCGAATCGCTCAGCGCTTTGACGAGGATCTCGGGTCCGACGCCGTTGACGTCGCCCATCGTGATGGCGAGGCGAGGAAGGTGCGGGATGCGCTTCGACGATTCCACGAGACTCAACAACTCCTTTCATTGCGAAAAACAAATACACGAGACGAGCATGAGAACGGATAGGATACGTGAATCGAATCGAGTGTCGCCACTTATGCGAATGAGCGACGAAGACTTACGCAAAATTCAGAATCTTCTTGCAGAGATCGTGATCGAGTGTTATACTGCGGACGCTTATTGCCGGGGCGGATCAGGCGAATAAGCGGTCGCGGTTCGGCCGCTCAAAAACGGTGGGCGCGACGTTTTCCGAAAGCTTCACTCCTCTGACTATTTCCAATTGATCAGGGGGCTTTTTGTGCCTGAACGCGGGAGGTTGTGGCGTGCACTCTTTGCTTGAGGCAACGTTCGAAACTGAAGCGAATGGTCTCTGTCTCTCCTCGCAATGCACCCCTTCGCACGCCAAATACGACGCAACGATTCACCTCTCGTTAGCCGATCAATTGAGTGGATGTTCGTGTCCGCTGGTGTCGTTCGAATGGCGGAAGAAGACGTATAGTGCGCCGGATGAAATCGCGCAACGACTGGCTTTCCGCGGAGTCGTGCATGAGGTTTACTTAATCGATGCGGCGATTTGCGTGGGTTTCGTGCGATACGATGCGGGTCTTGACACCCGTGCCGGTTATGGTGCAAACTCCACACCCGATTTTTGCGAATCGCCTGATTTTACGGGCCTGTGGATGAATTGTGGATAAGTTGTGGATAAGCGATCGCGTGTAGGGAAATGCGCTCTGTGGGGTAGCAGATCACGCAACTGGGCAATTGTAGTGCGTGAGGCGCATCTGGGAGCGGTCGCAAGAGGAAGGGAAGGGGTTAGCGGGTGCTGCGGTTCGTATCGGACGCAGCGTCAAGGGTAGGGGAACGAACGTGAATGATTCAGGCTTTGCTTCCATGAGGTGCGCTGATACCCAATGGCACGTCGAAGGGCTGCAAGCAAGGCGGGAAGGGGATCAGGCATTGCCCACGCAGGAGAACTCTGGAATGGCTGGACCGGTTGCGGCGAATCCTTGGGAATTGGCCCAAGACCGGCTCCAGAAGATACTCGACGATCATAGTTACAAGAATTGGTTTTCTCAGACTCGTTTTCAGTCCTACAGTGATGGCCGCTTGTCGATCGCAGTCCCCAGTCAGTTCTTCGCGGATTGGCTGCGCGACCATTATCTGGAAGCGGTCAGCGCGTGTGTAGGCGCGGTGACGCCCGACTTTCGCGAAGTCGCATTCGTGCCAACGGGCGAAGGATTACCCCCGATTGCCGTCGATGCTCCGCCTGTCCATCGGGCACGCCCGGCGAAAGAGGCGCAGAAGATCGACGGATTCAATCCGCGCTACGTCTTCGAGCGGTTTGTGGTGGGAAGCGGCAACCGGTTCGCGCACGCGGCCGCACGCGCCGTCGCCGAAAACCCCGCGCGCGCCTACAATCCCTTGTTCCTGTATGGGGGGACAGGGCTTGGAAAGACGCACCTCATGCAGGCGATAGGGCAGGAGATCGTCCGGCGCAATCCGAACGCCAATGTCTCCTTCATTTCCTCGGAGCATTTTACGAACCAGTTGATCGAGAGCATTGCCAAGAAGTCGACGATGCGGTTCCGCGCGAAGTATCGCAAGGTGGATGTGCTTTTGATTGACGACATCCACTTCATCTCGGGCAAGGAAGCTACGCAGGAAGAGTTCTTCCATACGTTTAACGCCCTCTTCGACATGCACAAGCAGATTGTCATTTCCAGTGATCGCCAGCCGAAGGAAATTCCTGGCCTCGAAGAACGGTTGGTTTCGCGATTCGAATGGGGATTGGTGACGGACATTCAGCCGCCCGATTTGGAGACGCGCATCGCCATCCTACAGAACAAAGCTGCACAGGAGAGCATTGTCGCCCCGCCGGAGGTGTTGAAATACATCGCCACCTACGTCACCACAAACATCCGCGAACTCGAGGGCGCGTTGGTTACCGTCATGGCGTTCGCGTCTCTGACGGGCCAGAAGATTACCCTCACGCTCGCGGAGGAAGTGTTGCGCGACTTGATCGGTCGAAATAAGGTGAAGCCGATCACCATCGAGACGGTGCAGCGCGTGGTCGCGGAGCAATTCGACGTACGCATCAGCGACCTTCGCGGGCGTAGCCGGCAGCGGCAGGTGGCCTATCCCCGGCAAGTTGCGATGTTCCTATGCAAGGACCTTATACCGAGTTTATCCTTGATGGAAGTTGGGGAAGCTTTTGGCGGCAAAGACCACACAACGGTGCTCTACGCATGCCAGAAGATCAGCCAGGAAGTCCGCGAATCCGTCGATGTCAGCCAGCTCATCGGGCAGTTGGAGCGTAAGATCAGGACTTAATAGACTCGGAACTCATCCATTCCGCGGCGCTTGTCCCAAGGGCAAGCGCCGCTTTCGTTTATGGGTCAGGTCGGGACGTTTTGCCGAAACGTCCGCGCGTTTCATGAAGGTATCCTGTTGTCGTTGAGAACGTGCGGCAAGGTTTCTGCACGGTGTACAATTGGGAGCAACTGGTGCAAGCAAGCTCGACTGGAACTCAATCGAGACTCACACACACGATGGGAGGCAAATCGATGCGCACGTCCATGATTGCAGTCTGCATCTTGGCGTTAGGCTATGCGTCTTGCGGTGCTTGGGCGGCAGATGAGCAAGAATCGACCACGCTAACGAAGGTGGGCGATGTTGCGCCGGCCTTCGACTTCACCACCCTCGACGGAAAGAAGGTGGACAACGCCTCTGTGAAGGGCAAGGTCGTCGTTCTCAATTTCTTCGCGATCTGGTGCGGGCCATGTCAGACGGAACTCCCCCACGTAGAGGCGCTGTGGCAGCGCCTGAAGTCGGATGACTTGGTGGTGCTTGCCGCGGGACGCGAGCATTCCGCCGAAGAGATGAAGAAGTTTAACGAAGAGAAGAAGTTCACGATGCTGCTGGCGCCCGACCCGGAGCGTAAGGTTTACAGCGGCTATGCAGAGAAGTTCATTCCACGCACGTACGTCATCGACCGGGAAGGGCGCATCGTCTTCCAGTCCATCGGATACGACGAGACCGAGTTCGCGACGATGACCGCCGAGGTAGAGAAGCTGCTCGGCGTGAAGAAGGATGAGAAGAAGAGCGAGGCCCGGCTAATTTCCCCCTCCGGCAATAGCGAAGAAGAGATCTCCGTGCCGGGGCTGCAACGCGTCGAAGTGCATGGAGAAGTCCGCGTGCGGGCCCAATCCTGGAGTGGCGCGTCGCCTCGGGGATAAGTCCCGCGAACCTATGCTCCATATTGGTGTCCAAGAGGCTGCAATGCGGGCGAGCAGGGTGCTTGCCAATACTTCGGAGGATTGAGAACAATGCGCAGTATGTGTGCGTTTCTACTTGCAGTAACGGCCTGTACCGTGGTGTGCGCCGATACCCCTTCGGCGATCAGCACCGAGGCCGACCAAAAAGACGTGGCCATTACGGTCTACAACAATGGCCTTGCCTTGGTGCGGGATACCCGCGACGTGAAGCTCCCCAACGGAGAGGCGAGTCTGCAATTCATGGACGTGGCCCAACAGATCCAGCCCGCGACGGTTGGCCTGCGCTCTACGTCCGCACCGGGTACGGTGGCAATTCTGGAGCAGAATTACGAATTCGACTTGATCAGCCCGTCGAAGCTTATGGAGAAGTTCGTTGGCAAGCGGGTCAAGCTCATCAATTTCAGCAACGAGGTCAACTTCGAACAGATGGAAGCGGAACTGCTGAGCGTCAACGAAGGTCCTATCTACAAGGTGAACAATGAGATTTATCTTGGGTACCCCGGCAACGTCGTTCTGCCGGAGGTCCCCGAGAACCTCATTGCCAAACCCTCATTGATCTGGTTGCTCGCCAACCAAGGAACGGACCAGACGCTTCAGGTTACCTACCTCACCAACGGCATCTCGTGGTCGGCCGACTACGTCGTCACCCTCGCCAAAGACGAGAAGAAGCTGGACGTCTCCGGATGGGTGACCATGAACAATGAGTGCGGGGCCACGTTTGCCAATGCGCAGCTGAAGCTCGTGGCGGGTGACGTCAACATTGCTCAGCCTCCCCCCGTGGTCATGGAGAAGCTCATGCGTGGGGTGGCTGCAGAGCCCATGGCTCCGCCGATGCCGCAGGAAGAGGCGTTCGCCGAGTACCATCTCTACACGATGCCGCGCCGCACGACCATCAAGCAGAACCAATCGAAGCAGCTTGCCCTCTTGACCGGCTCGGGCGTGCAATGCGCAAAGAAATACGAATACCGCGGCCAGATGCATTTCTACAGTCAGCCCATCGGCCGCCTGCCCGAAGAGAAAGTGGGCGTTTTTCTGGAGTTCGAGAACAAGGAAGCCAAGGGGTTGGGTATTCCGCTGCCGGCGGGTGTCATGCGCATCTACCAGGAAGACAGCGAGGGGATGCTGCAGTTCTCCGGCGAAGATCGCATCAAGCACACGCCCAAAGACGAGAAGATCACCTTGAAGTTGGGCAACGCCTTCGACATCGTAGCGGAACGCGTCCAGACCGATTTCAAACAACTCGCGGACCGGCTCACGGAGTCGTCGTTTGAAATCACGATACGTAACCACAAAGAGCTGGACGTGAGCGTTGATATTGTCGAGCCGATGTCTTCGGATTGGCAGATCGTAACGTCAAGCATACCGCACAAGAAGAAGGACGCCCAGACCGCCATTTTCACCGTGCCTGTGCCCAAGGACGGCGAGACAAAACTGACCTACACGGCGCGAGTCAAGTGGTAGTTGTTTTGTCGCATATCCAAGACAAACGGAAGGGCGTTAGTGTATGAAGTTGGTGACGCTATTTGTTGCGACGGCGATGGTTGGCGCGATTGCGGTATTTGGACAAGAAGCAGGCGCGTCGCCATTGCCATTCTCCAGTTCGCTCAATGACCCGCTCAAAGGCGTGTCGCACTCCTCGGAGAGCACATTGGCCGACCAGACGGATGTGGCCGTCACCGCGTACAACAATGACCTTGCGCTGGTGCGCGATGTCCGGAAGCTGAAATTGCTGCCGGGCGAGTTCACGCTGCGCTTTGCCGATGTGGCCCAGCAGATTCGCCCGCAGACGGTGAGCTTGAAGTCCGCGAGCGCCCCCGGCTCGCTTCGTGTGCTTGAGCAGAATTACGAGTTCGACTTGATCAGCCCCTCGAAGCTCATGGAGAAGTATGTCGGCAAACCGGTGCGTCTCCAGAATTTCGACAATGACGTGAGGGTGGGGGATGTCGAGGCGGAGCTGCTGAGCGTCAACGAAGGCCCCGTCTACAAAGTCGGCGGGGAAATCTACCTGGGGTATCCGGGGCACGTAGTTTTGCCGGAAATCCCCGAGGAATTGATCAGCAAGCCGTCGTTGATTTGGCTCCTCGACAACGACCAGCCGGAGCAGACGGTTGAGGTTACGTATCTTACCGGCGGCTTTACGTGGCAGGCCGACTACGTACTCACGTTGGCAAAAGACGAAACAAGTCTCGATGTGGCCAGCTGGGTCACGCTGACAAACAACAGCGGGGCGACATACACCAACGCACAGTTGAAGCTCGTCGCGGGCGAGGTGAACGTTGTTCAAGATAGAGAAGAGTCAGAGTCCGGAGGACTCTTTGACGTAATGGTAGGCGGCGCAATGAAGCTGAGAGAGCAACCAAGTGAAGAATCCTTTGCCGAGTACCATCTCTATGCTTTCCCGCATAGGACAACCATCAAGCAGAACCAGTCGAAACAGATCAGCTTACTGCAAGGGACCGGCGCGAAGTGCGTCAAGAAATACGAGTATCGAGGTCAGGCAGACTATTTCTTCAGTAAGATTGGACCCATCCCTGAACAAAAGGTGGAGACTTTCCTCGAATTCGATAACAAAGAAGAAAACCAGCTCGGCATGCCCTTACCCGCCGGGACTATGCGCGTCTACCAAGCAGACCAGGAGGGGATGCTTCAGTTCTCCGGCGAGGACCGCATCGAGCATACGCCGAAAGACGAGACTGTTCGCCTGAAGTTGGGCAATGCCTTCGACGTTGTCGCGGAACGCGTCCAGACCGATTTCAAACAACTTGCGGACCGGCTCACGGAGTCGTCATTCGAGATCACACTACGCAACCACAAGGAGTCGGACATCAGCGTGGACATTGTGGAGCCGATGTCCTCGGATTGGCAAATCGTTGTGTCAAGTATGCCGCACAAGAAGAAGGATGCGCAGACAGCCGTGTTTACAGTGCCAATACCCAAGGATGGCGAGACAAAGCTGACCTATACGGCGCGAATGAAATGGTAATCGTGTTGTCAGGTATTTAAGACTCTGGAAGGAATCAATCAT
>JBAZRU010000389.1:0-6886 GCA_041662805.1 Candidatus Hydrogenedentales bacterium
TTGGGCGCGCCCGGTTTGACGAGGCGACCGTCACCGCTCACAAACGCAATCTTCTTGTGGGCGCGATGCCAGGGGAAATCTTCGAAATGGGCGTAGACGCGCTCGATGAAGTCGAGGGAGATCACGTGTATTGCGGGATTCCCGGCATAGTAGCGAGGGTGGCCCGCATCGTCCGTCTCCAACAACTGGGGATAAATGTCCAACTCTGAGTATTCAATCACGCGGTACTCGCCGTCGCACAGGCAGTGAACGCCAACAGCCTCGCGCGGTTCCATCTTGCGGTGAATTTTCGACGACATCTCGCCGCCGCGCAAGACGTGATAGCCGACGAAGTAGGGATCGACCGCCTTGATGGCCCAGTTATCGACTTGGAAGTAGCTTAGCGTGTCGACTCCGCGTTCGCGCGCGTCGCGGGCGATTCCGTTCTCCATGATCGCGGGGATAACGCCTCCATGGCCATTGGGATTCATCGCCAAAGAACCAGGCGTCTCCAACATGAATTTCCCGAGGCTATCCACGCACGGCACCATACGCTGCCGGAAGAATTTGATCTGAGATTCTTGCAAACCGAAATGGCCGTTTTCGAGGAAGAAGGCGCGCGTCGCCGCTTCGTTCGTGTCGGAGACCATGATGTACCAAGGCAGCGTGCACCCGTAGCGGTCTTGCGCGTTGTGCAGCTTGTCCGCGTGATATGCGAACAGGGACCTTTTCGTCACTGGCCCGATTGGGTAAGCCCCTTTTGGCCCGTCGAAACCCAGGCGTGTCCCCTGCCCACCGGCAACCAATAGGACCCCAACGCGTCCGGCCCTCAACGCTTCTTCGCCCGCATCCCACGCCTCACGCGCATCGGCGCGTTCCGAATCCGCGCACGGGATGGTCGGGACGGGGGCAATCGCGTTGAAGCGCTCCGCCGGCGGCTCATCCAGGACCCACTTCTTCACGAGGCGGTCCATCAACTCGAAATCGATCGCCGCAACCTGCGCCAGCAGATGCGCTCGTTCCGTCTCATTCAGCCTGTTCTCAAACGCGAGAACATGGTCTTGCCCATGGAGGGCGAGCGCATTGCGCGCGTCATCAATCGACATGCTCATCGTCCCTTGTCGGTTCCTTTGGCGCGCGCGCTCATCCTCTTCCTCTGCTCCAGGTTGGGTAGCATCCCCGGCTTGGCACCGTCCACCAACTCGAATTTCGAACCGCACGTGTCGCAGAGTCCATACTCGAAACCGGGGTGTTCGAGAAACTCTGCACATCGCGGGCATGCGGGCTGGTTCTTCATGTAGAGTGCGGCGACGTTCTCAAAGGTGAGGCCGCAACACGTGCACTGCTTCACGGATTGGGCGCGCTTCCAGCAGCGTGTAAACTGGCGATAGGCATTACAGACCGTGCAGAACGCGGTCTTTCCAACCAAAGGCACCGTAGCCGGATTGGACGGAGCTTCGGCTTCTTTGTCTTTCTTTCCGAATAGCGCCATGGCTAGTTGAACCGTTCCTTGCTGGTGGCACATCCGGCAAATACCCGAGGACGCAGCCAAGGATACACGCTTCGTGGCGCACCGATAGACGTCACTTCATGACTGATACAAACACGCGCGTGGAATAGTCGACCGACTTCTCTCCCGACTTCACCTTCATCGAGATAGTCTCCGTCTTGAGGCTAGGCTCGGCGGAGGCAAGGACATTCACATCGACGAACATCGTGTTTGGCTGGTCACCCGGACGCGTGGAGACACTGAGATCCTTGCCCGTAATCGATAGTCCCTCGAGTGTGAACGGCAGCTCGCTCAGTATGGTTGCCGTCGCAACCTTTTCTTGACCCGGAGTAGCCTTGTCGCGCACGCGAAGGATTGGAGGCTCGACACGGAAGAACGTCCTCACATCGGCTTTCAGCGTGTATCCGAATTTCGGGACCCGCTTCACATCCGACAGAATGTAGAATTGGCTCTGGAGGGTCCCCAAGGGAAGCGATGGGGCCAGGCTGACGGTTACATCCCATTCGGGCCGGTCCGGCGCCTTCCACTCGCTTGCGGGCACTTCTTTCAGTTCCAGAGTGAACGGATCTTGCTTTTCCAGCGCCTCACGGTGAGCATCGCGGGGCTCGGCACGTTTGCGGCGCGCTGTAATTTCGACATCCTTGATCTTGACTGGCGTGGCGCTCGCCTGTCGGATCCGGACCTTCTTCACGGCTGGCGCACCCATCTCGACAGTCCCGAAGTCAAGGGTCTCAGGCTCTAGCGTGTACTCGGGCTCGATATGCGAATAGACTTCAATTTCCTTGGTCGGATTCGCCATATCCGACGAATAGATGGTCAACGTCTTGTGCGAATAGAACCCGGCAATTCGAAAGGGGTCCAACATGACCTTCATCGGGAGCTTGCCCCCGGGCGGAATTACGACATTCTCGTTGAAGCCAGGTCGGGGAGCCTTAGGATTGAACGTACCCACCGTGCATCCGCACGTCGTCTTTATGGTCGAAATCTTGAGGTCGCGTTTTCCTTTGTTGTAGACCATCAAATCCTTTGTCGTCGTCTTCGAGTTGGAAATAACCCCCATGTCGAATTCGGTGGTCTCGACTTCCAACTGAGCACCCGCTCCAGGTTCGGTCTCGACCGAGGGCATATCGCCCGCCGAGGTTGACCCAGTCGCGGCTTC
The DNA here is from genome assembly GCA_041662805.1 of Candidatus Hydrogenedentales bacterium. Lineage (GTDB taxonomy): Bacteria > Hydrogenedentota > Hydrogenedentia > Hydrogenedentales > SLHB01 > JAIBAQ01. The sequence continues at coordinate 2,649 of JBAZRU010000389.1, forward strand.
CTGGCGCAACCGCACCTCCTCAATGAAGTCGTCCGTGTCTTTCTCACGGGCGCTGCTGGGTCCCAACAATACCAACAACAACAGACCACCCAAGGCTGCAATTACCACTACAACGATATGGCTGCCGCGTATTCTCATCTCTTATTCCGCCTTAAACCCGACGTGGTACTTGGATTCCGCAAGGACTAGCTCCCGGGTCAGATTGTCGTACACTTCCGAAGTCACTTCGCCAACTACTTCCATGCCCATCAACAGGGCTCCGACTACCGGCTCGAACATCGGCATGACCGTTCTCGCACGAGGACATACGCGATGGATTTCTGCTTCCATCGAGTCCATCAGCACAGGACTCTTTCCTTTGAAGACGCTTCCAGCCATCACAACCTCGAACTCGTCTTCACACATCCGCAACTTTCGAGCGGTGGCATTTACCATCATAGCAAGATACCGTCCGCCACGCTCAAGAATATCACAAGCGGCGGCGTCGCCTTCAAATGCCGCATCGAATACCAGCTTCGACATCGGCTGCAAATCGGCGTGGGTAAGCTGCCCTCGATAGAGTTTATAGAACAAATCATCCACATCGGCACACCCGCCGCGCTCCACGAACTTCGACGTCATGAGCGTCGGTTTGAGCACCCCGTCTCTGGCCTGCAACACCTTCTGCAGTCCCGTCCTCCCGATGCCGCTCCCGGAACACTCGTCGCCAAATTCCTCGCCGAGCCCGCCGGTGCGGTCGTGGTCACCCGAGCGGTTCTTCCCAGCGCAAACGCAGCCGGTGCCGCAGGCAATGACGATTCCGAAGGGACTGCGAGTCCCGCCCCGCAAACCGCCCATCGAGTCATTCTGGAAATCGCGCGGGATATCGCCGAACAGGGGCGTGTAGATTTCGCGCTCGAGCATAACGTAGTCCTCGGGCAAATCGGCCCCTGCTATCCCCATCCCGATTGCCGAGATTTCCGGCATACTCAACCCTGCTTCACGCAATGCGCCATCAATGGCCTTTCGATTCTCAACAATTGCCGGGGCTACTCCAGCCATTTCATAGCTCCCGCAACCGGCCTTGCCGAACCCGAGGATACTCCCGCGCTCGTCTCCCACCAGACAATGCGTCTTCGTAGCACCGACATCGATTCCGAGAAAGTACTTCATATCAATCCCGCTTCACCCGTTCGCCGAAGGCCTCACATAGCAAAAATGCGCGCGAGACCGATGTCCCGCGCGCATAGACAGTCCACAACCCGACTGCGTCAATTCCCTTCGATTTCCTTGAGCCGCTTTTTGGCCAAGTCCACCTCGGGCGCATTCGGATAATTCTCGACAAGCTGCTTCAGGAGAGCGACCGCGCGCTGCGTCTGGCCAAGCCGCAAGTGGGCATCAGCCTGATTGTTCAACGACAGCGACACCTTCGAGCTATTAGGGTAACTTGCCCTCAGCTTCTCGTATTCGGCAATCGCCTCCTCGTTTCGCGTCAAACGCCGCAGACAATCGGCCTTCCAGAACTGGGCCCCATCCGCATACCGCGAATCAGGGTAGCGCTGAAGATACGCCGAATACTGCGCCAGCGCCGCTTCGAAATCCTCGCCATAGAAGCTGCGCTGCGCGGCATTGTAGTCCGTCAACGCATTCGAGCCAGCCTCGCCGCCCACCGTGCCGGGGGCCGCTCCAGGAGCTGCCTCAGGCGATGGAATCGGAGTCGTACCGAGTGCGCTGCCTAACGGAGGCTCGACGGTCGCGGTAGGTGCGGAGAAGGTAGTCCCACTCGTCGCATCCAGTCCCACTGCCCCGGTAGGCCTTCCGGCCATCCGGTAGACATCTTGGCTCAGCTTTTCGATGCTCTTCTGCATACTGTCGAGCTTCGCCTGAGTGTCCTCAATGGTCGACTGCAGGCTCTTCACCGCCATATCGTTCGCCTCGACCTTGGCGGTTAGGTCCGCCGCCGTCTGATTCAGCTTCGTTACGGACGGGCTCAAGTCCTGCTCGAGGTTCTTGGCAATCTTATAGGTCGCATAGACTGTATTCGAGAGCTGGTCGTTGCCGCCGGTTGTTGCGCAACCCGACGCCCACAAGCTCATCAGCAGGGCGCACAAAGAGCATGCCAAGGGACGCATTGTTCAGTCCTTCCCTGCGAAGTTACTTCTTCGCTTCGTTAAACTGGCAGCGGCGGTTCAGGGCCCAGGAGGATTCGCTATGACCAGCGTCTGCCGGCATTTCTTCGCCGTAGCTGATCGTAACGATGCGGTCGCCGGAGATGCCCAAGCGGGTAAGCTGTTCGCGGGTTGCCAGAGCGCGCTTCTCGCCAAGCGCAAGGTTATATTCCTGCGTGCCGCGCTCGTCGCAATGGCCTTCAACTTGGACGATCACGTTCGGGACCTGCTTCAACACTTCGGCATTGGCCTGCAGCGTCGAAAGCGCATCCGGACGGAGAGCGTAGCTGTTGTAGTCGAAGTAAATCGGCTTCACGAGGGGGTTAGGTCCAAAGAACAACTGGCTTTGGTCGATACCCGGCAGGCCTTCGCCCGACGTCGTTTCGGGGGCCGTCGTCTGGGGAGAGCTGGTGAGGTCGGGGTTGATCGGCGCTTCCTTCTTCTTGCGCGAGCAACCGCTGGCCACGGTCAACGTCAAGGCCAAGCAAAGGCCCATCACAAATCCATTCCGCAAATGTCTCATTTCAGGTGCTCCTTCTCAGGCATGCAAGTAGTGTGTGAAAATCGGAATCGTAAGGCCCAAAAGTGTAACAGAAATTGGGGCCTAGATCAAACAGAGTTTGGTCGTGGCCTCAATTGTTGATTGTATATCCGGAATGGCCCAAAAGTTCCACAAGGCAGCGGTTTGCCACTGTTGCCCTACAGCTTCAGGTTCGCGCGCACGCTCTCGACAGCCTCGCGAATACTCTCCGCGTGCCCAAATGCGCTCAACCGGAAGTAGCCTTCCCCTCCTGGGCCAAAGCCCGACCCCGGGGTCCCTACCACGTGGGCTTCGCGCAGGAGCTTATCGAAGAATTCCCACGATTTCAGGCCATTTGGCGTCTTGAGCCACACGTAGGGCGCGTTCACCGCGCCAAATACCGTCAACCCCAAGGTCTCCAAACCCGCCTTGATTGTCCGGGCATTCTTCATGTAATAGCCCACCATCTCGCCGCATTCGCGTTGTCCCTGCGCGCTCAATATCGCCAGGCCGCCTTCCTGCACGATGTTGGAGGCCCCATTGAACATCGTTGTCTGACGGCGGTTCCACAATCGGTTCAGCTTCCCCGCCTCGCCGTCCTCGCACGCCAGCGCCTTCGGCACGATGGTCCACCCAAGCCTTACGCCCGTGAAGCCAGCCTCTTTTGAGAAGCTGCTCAGCTCGATGGCGCACTCTTTCGCCCCATCGATCTCGTAGATGGACCGCGGCAAAGCCGGGTCACCGATATACGCGGCATACGCGGAGTCGAAAATAATCACGGCTTTGTTCGCGCGGGCATACGTCACGAACTTCGCAAGCTGCTCTTTGGTGGCAACAGCCCCCGTCGGGTTGTTCGGACTGCACAAATAGATCAGGTCCACCTTGCCCATCGGGAGTTCCGGGAAGAACCCATTCTCCTCGGTGCACGGCATGTAGACCAGCCCCTCGAACCGGCCATCTTTCCAGGCTCCCGTCCGTCCCGCGATGACGTTGCTGTCCACGTAAACGGGATAGGCAGGGTCCTGCACGGCCACGACATTGTCGTTCCCGAAAATCGACTGAATATTGGCGGAGTCCGGCTTCGCCCCGTCACTGACGAAGACTTCGTCCGGCTCGATCGTCACCCCGTATTGTGCATACCGCGCCGCAAGCGCCTCGCGCAGATTCGTATTGCCCTGTTCTGCTCCGTAGCCGGTGTAGGTCTGTACGTCGGCGAGTCTGCGAACCCCGGCGAGCAGCCCTTCGATCACGGCCGGCGTTAATGGCTCTGTCGTATCCCCGATGCCCAGACGCATGACCTTTATGCCAGGGTGCTCCGCCTGGAACGCCCGCGTCCGCTTGGCAATCTCGGGAAACAAATAGCCAGCCTGCAACTTGTCGTAATTTGCGTTAGTCGTCGCCATGAAGAATCCAGATCTCCTTTCTGCCCAATGAACTCGCGGCCGACATGCCGGGGCCACACAATATAGCGGATTGTCCCAGCAATGGCACCCGTGAGCATGCGCATGCGGAGATCTCTGGGCTGCGCCTCGATCGGATTCACAATTCAGGCGATTAGGGGCGGACGGTTC
>JBAZRU010000390.1:0-6869 GCA_041662805.1 Candidatus Hydrogenedentales bacterium
TGGTAAGGAAGTGGTAAAAATTAAGGTATCAAGTATCCTATGTCGTCCGAGGGTGAATTACGTAGTTCCATTCACCATGAAAATGGTTTCGCGTCAGATTTACATTCTTCATCTCTTCGTCCGTTACCTTCCGTCCCGTCGGGTATTTTCGCCGGTCCAGCCGGCAGGTCACTTTCAACCCCTTGGCGGTCGTCGTCCGGGCGATTAGGTTCACGATGGTCTCATAGTCCCGCAATGGCTCGCCGCGCCAGTTTGACGAGATGAACGAAAACAGCCGGTGTTCCACCTTGTTCCACTTGCTGGCGCCCGGTGGAAAGTGGCACACAGAAATCGACAGCCCTGTTTCATCCGCCAAGCGCTGCAACGAGACTTTCCAAAGCCGCAGCCGGTATCCGTTGCTGCCCCCGCCATCTGCGGTAATGACCAAGCTGCGCGCCTGCGGATACAGCCGCCTCCCTTCACAGCGCCACCACCCGCGGATCGATGCGACTGCAAACGCCCCGGTGTCGTGGTCCGTTCCCACATTCACAAATCCCATGTTACATCCAAGGTCATACACGCCATACGGATAGGCGCGGGGGATCTCAGGGCTGGGAAAATCGTGGCCATTCGCATTCACCGGATTCTTCGCGGGACGCCACTGCTGGCCGCCGTTCTTGTAGTTTCCGATTAACTCCTTCTTCTTGGTGTCCACGGAAATCACGGGATTCCCGGCCGCCAACGCCCGTTTGACCTGCGCGTTGATATGGCGGAATTGCGCATCCCGGTCAGGATGGTCCTCGCCCTCCTCCGTCTTGCGATTGCTTTGCAGGCTGTATCCTTGTTCATGCAGGATCTGGCCGACCTTCACATGGCAGACTGGATGCTTCTGTTTGCTCAGTTGCGCCGCCAACGTACGGGTGCTCTTGCAGGTCCAGCGCAAAGGAGTTTCCGGATCGCCGCGCGTCCCAGGCTCAATCAAGCGCTCCAGCGCCGCCAACAGCTTTGGGTCGCGCTCAGTAATTCTTTTTCGGCCTGCACCGGGCCGCCGGACGCGGCCGGACGGCAATGTGTGCCCTGCTCGAATCTCCTCGATACCCAGAGCAATGGCCTTGCGAGACAGACCCGATGCGCGGCTCACGCACGACACCCCGCCATATCCCAAACAAAGCGCTTCGTTTGCGGCCATAATACGGCGCGCTCGCTCATCCAGCATCGGCCACACAGCGGCGAATTTCCGTTCCAGTTCGAGAGGTGTTTCCATGGCACAACATCATACACCCTCCCAGCTATAGTTGCAACCTATATTTATTTCCGCGGACTAAGTTGGATCGAAGCATCCCCCGGAGCGCCTTGGGCGAAACGCTCGGTGCTTCGTAGCGTCGTGTTCGAAGACAAGATGTGGGTAATGGCCGGTAACGATCTAACCGGTCAGTGCGACGATGTGTGGTACACGACTGATGGGGCGAGTTGGACTGGCCCAGCTCTCGCCGGTTGGACTCCACGTACAGCCCCGGTGGTTCTTGCCTATGGCGGCAAGATGTGGGTCTTGGGTGGCGCTTCGCTAACAAGCAAGAACGACGTATGGAGTACTACGGACGGGGTCACCTGGACCGAGGTATCGGCGGCGGCGGGATGGAGCGGGCGTCACGTCGCGTCAGGTGTGACGTATGCCGGACGAATGTGGATATTCGGCGGTTTTGACGGGGTTCCGGGTCTGCTGAACGACGTGTGGTCCTCTGTCGATGGCATCGACTGGGTAGAAAGTAACAGTCTGGCTGGATGGTCCGCATGGGGAAATCACGCTTCTGTCGTGTTTAACGAGGCTGTTTGGGTTCTTGGTGGCGACGATGTAAGTCTCGGTTCCAAGAATGATGTGTGGCGGGGTTCGCCTTTCTGCGATGGCGGGGAATATGTGTATGCCTACGACGATTCAGAGCGCCTGACGGACATTGACGCCCCGGTAGGCGTGCGGATTGACTATGCCTATGACGCGGCGGGAAACCGGTTGCAGAAACATGTGTACAGTCTGCTGACCGTTTCCGAGGGCGATAAGAACCCTGCATCGGGCGGAGTCGCGCTTCCGCTTACCAACCATGCCGTGCTGCAAATGGCCTCTGAGGTGGCCGCGGACGAAGCAGTACTTCTGCAATCGCTTGGCCGACGTCATCGCCCCCGTTCCCGTCCGGCGGTGCGCCGAAGATCGGTGCTTGTGCTTAATTTATGTGGAACGAGTGGAACGCGCCGGATTTGTGGAGCGATGCAAAGGTCGCCCGGCGAGGGCGGCGCGCTGGCCCCAGGTCCACCTCCGGTCCATTTGCTTCGCGAGGCGGCACGGGAGCTCTGGCCCATCCGGACGGGGAGGCGGCGCTGTTCCGCCCCAAAGTGAGTCCGAAGAAGAACCCCCGTCGCGCCTTGATTCTTGCCGCGAGCGAGGGTTATGCGCCAGCGGCAGGACGAGTGAAAGTCGTGGATTCACGGGCCTTTTTGAGAGAGGGGCGTGCAGTAGTGCGAGTGCCTATAATACCGGCGCGCCGGGGAAAGTTCCGGCCCTCGCCGGTTATCGCAAGTCGAAAAGCGGTGTTACTACCGCGACGTGGGCCGTCACCGGGGCGCTCCCCGGAAACTTCACGAACTCGACGTGGCCATCCAGGTAAAGGACGTTCGACCCGCCGGGGAAATGGTTGAAGCTGTAGGAATCGTCCGAGACCAAGTCCCACATTACAAAGAGCTCGCTTTGCGAAGCGCTCGACGCGCCCGCATTCGTAACATCCTGCACGAGGAAGCGTTCGATACCTTCCTTCATGCGGTAAATCGTTGCGCTACCGGCATTTCCGTTGCCATCGCTCACGATGCGATCCTTGTCCGCCTCGCGCTTGAACGCCTCCGGCGAGTCCAGCAACGGAATCTCGGCGCCCGACATGCTTTCGATGACCTCGACCAATTGGGCCGGTCCCAACGCCGCCGTATTGCGTACGACGTGGACGTTGACGCTGGACAACAGCGTGTCGACAAGGGCCAGATCCTTCGTGGGAAACTCGTCGCCGCACCGGTCCAGAAGCCACGGAGTATAATTGTAGCTGGCGTCGATCGCCTGGATCCCCTCGTTCCGGTCGTCGACCGTCCGGTCCAGCAACGTCGATGCCCCGGCTTCGTCCAGCAAATTGTCGGGAGAATTCGCCGGGTCCGAGGGACAGAAGATAATCTTCGGATCGGTAAGATACTCGGGATAGACCGATTCCACGTTCGCGCCGAGGGCCACGCAGACGCCGTCGCAACCCATCTCGAGCTGCATCGCGGGATAGTTCGCTCCCGGCGACTCATTGGCATACATCTTGAAGATCAGGCCCCACTGTTTCAGGTTGTTCGCGCAACTGGCCCGGCGAGCCGATTCGCGGGCCTGCGCTAGGGCTGGCAACAGAATCGCCGCCAAAATCCCTATGATCGCAATCACCACCAGCAGCTCAATCAACGTAAAACCCGTGCGTTTGATATTCATGGCGTCCTCCGGCTGTTGTCGAGACTGAAATAATAATACCACGCACAAGGATAAAGTTGCTACTATTTACAAAATGAACAAAACGAAGATAATAGATGAACTGGATAGAGAAGCGCCGAACGAAGCCGGCAAGGTGTAGGGAGTGAAAATCTCTTGACGTGAACGTGAAGGCATATCCGCGTTTTGATTCACCGCATGCCGCGCGAGAACCCCACTTGGGGCGCGCCGCGCATTCACGGTGAATTGTTGAATCTCGGGTTTGCGGAACCGACAGGTCCAGAGTCCACCACCCTACGTCTACAAGTCGGAAAATCTGGAACGTATCACTGAGTTCGTCAAGATGGTCATACGAGACCAAAATCCGCACGTAAACACTTTGCGTCATGCCGCCAAGAGTTTGGATCTACTTGTAGGGCCGATATTATATCGGCACGGTTCCGAAGCGATTGAAATCAAGGGGCTCTTGGTATTGTGCCGATATAATATCGGCCCTACAAGTCCGACGAATAGGGAATATTGCGAAAGAACCGTCTATGTTACGTGCGGATTTGGGACGAGACCCAGGGACGCCCGTAGCAAAGAAGCTCGTTCGTATGATGATCGGCGAAGTCATAGTGAAGGGGCGTGACGTTCTTGTGAAGGGAAAGTCGGCAGTTTTAGCCTACATGGTCGTCAACGGACCCGATGAAAAGAAAGAAGGCGATAACCGTTTACCGAAAGTTATCGCCTTCGACAATGTCTGGCTCCCGGAGCAAGACTCGAACTTGCGACCTAGTGGTTAACAGCCACCCGCTCTACCGACTGAGCTATCCGGGATTCGTCTCGACGGCAAGATAATAGCATGCAGATACGGCTCGTTTCAATGAATCGCCGGACAAACGCAGCGCCGTAAAATGGTAATCAAGGAAATGGGCTCGGCAGTCGCGGGGTGTCGCTGGGAGCTTGCAGGCAATGGGGACGCCTTGGGTTGGGGTGAGGTTGCGTGGAGCGGGGCGATTGGACCGGTGTGTGTGGCTTGGAGTTTCCCGGCTGCGGCGGGCTAGGTCGAGGAGCCAGGCGAAGGTGGTGGTCTTGCCGTTCACGGTCTCGCGGCACATGACGAAGCCGAGGGTGAGTCCGGCGTAGTCGAGGCCGTTGAACACACACCCGTTGTCCCGGAAACGGGCGTCTTGCGTGATTTCGTCCAATCGCCGCAACCATCCGATACGGCTGGCGAACATCAACACGCCCAGACTCAGGACTTGCCGCATCGGATACAGCGGTTCTTCCCGCGGATCGCCGATTTCGTCCAACGCCTGCCACCGCCACGGAAACAACCGCGGGACTATTTTCACCAAGGCTTGGCCTACGGGTTGCTTTGTTTTCCTGGGCTCTTTGCGCCGCCGTCCGGGCCGCGCGTCCGTTTCCGGGCCACATGGCCTTGGATTATACCGATACTCATCGTCGATATCTCCGACATTGCCTGTTTGAGCCGCCGATGGTTGCGTATCCACGAGCGCACCTCCTTGACCAAGTCCTTGGGCACATAGACCGACCGGGTTTTACCGCCCTCCTTGAGCGTCAGCAAGTGGTACACCGCCGTGCGTTTCGAGGCGTCCTTGCGCTCGACCCGGTTGAGCGAGCCGGCCAGCAAAGGCCGGTCCAGTCCGATTTGCTGAAGTTTGCGCAACCGCTTCTTTTCCAGATCCATGGCTTTGTTCTCCAGTTCTCTAAGTATACATAGATATAGAACGTCAAGAAGAATCTTCCCGGATTCACTTGGCGGATTACACAAGAAAAGCCCCGCTAGGATTGCGGCGGGTCAGTGCGAAAAAAATCCCGTTTCACGGCGCCGCGGACAAGCGGCGTGATGTTTGAAGAGTTCAAGCCGGCATACCCGAGAGCACGGCCTGACTATCTTCCCTGTCTGTCGCTAGGTTTCCGGGCTTCTTCGATGAGCTTCTTGAACAATGCGTCGAGCCGCGGATCGGTTTCGCGCTGTCGTTCGGGATGGAATTGCACGCCCATGACGAAGCGGCTGCCTTCGCGCTCGACGGCCTCGGCCAAACCGTCGGCGGTAGACGCCGTCGCGCGCAGTCCCGGCGCGAGATCCTTGATGCCTTGATGATGGTATGTATTGACCTCGATGGCCGGAACGCCGAGGATCGCTTCGATCCGGCTCCCCGGTTTCAGCGCAATCCAGTGCGTACGCGGCTCTTCACTCTCCTTCGGAAAACGGTGTTGCACGGGACAAGACGTCTCGTATTCCGAAGGGATATCCTGGGAGAGCGTCCCGCCATAGTGGACGTTCAGAAGCTGGTGGCCGCGGCAAATCCCGAGCACCGGCAGGCGATGCTCATCGGCATATATCAGCACGCGGAACTCGAGCGTATCCAGGTCCGCGTCGGCACTCTCCAACTTCTCGTGCGGCGTTTCGCCGTAATACTTCGGATCCACATCGATCCCGCCTGGAATCAACACTCCGTCGAGGAGTTCGAGCTGAATATCGATGAACGCCAGCGGCCGAGGCTGCAGGAGCGCAATCACACACCCCTCGTTCTCTTCGAGGGCGTCACGGTATCGTTGCAGCGGATCGCTTTCACCGGCGCGCAAGGCATCGACTTGAGACTTCGTGTAGACCAGACCGATGCGGGGTGGTTGCGCAAAGGCTTGACCCGCAACCAGGAGGCACAGCACGGGAAGAAACCGGTTCAAGCGCATGACAACAATTCCCATTCGCCCATGCACTTTCATGGGCTCAAGCCGCCGTTCCGCGGCGCCCGTCAGAAGGGGACATCCTCTTCTTCGTACGGTTCTTCTTCGCCCCCGGCGGGATCGTATTCCCGGACGCCAGCCATGCTCTCGTCGCGGGGGGCGGGGGCGGGCGGGGCGCCGTGTACCTTGTGCGGATCGGCGAGGCTCTCGAAGCGCTGATAGGGGCCGTCGAAGCGCAATTCGATGGTGCCCGTCGGGCCGTTACGCTGTTTCGCGACGGCGAGCGTTAAAATGCTGTGCTTGGTCTTTTCCTCGTCTTCCTTCGGCGGACGCGCCAGCATCAGCACGACGTCGGCGTCCTGCTCGATGGCGCCCGATTCGCGCAGGTGCGACAGCTTGGGCATGCCCGAGTCGTCGCGTTCCGCTTCGCGGCTGAGCTGGGACAGGGCGATGACGGGGATGTTGAGCTCGCGGGCGAGTCCCTTGATGCCGCGCGATATTTCGGCGATCTCGACCTGCCGGTTCTCGGCGCGGTGACGGCCCGTCATCAGTTGGAGATAGTCGATGACGATCAGGTCGAGGTCGTGCTGTTGGGCGTGACGCCGCGCCCGCGCGCGGACGTCGAGGATGGTGATGTTGGGCGAATCGTCGATATAGATCTTCGCGCGCGTCAGTTTGTCGGCGGCCTGTTGAATGC
>JBAZRU010000391.1:0-6863 GCA_041662805.1 Candidatus Hydrogenedentales bacterium
CGCCCTCGGCGTTCGACCGGCTGCTCGCCAGCCGCATGGGAGTGCGAGCCGTCGAGGCGTTGCTTGAAGACGAGACGGGCAAGATGGTCGCGATCAACGCGAACAACATTCTGCTGCGACCGTTGTCCGAAACATGGGAATGCCGAACGCAGTTCGGTCCCGGGTTCGACCGCATCGCGCGGATACTTGCGAGTTGAGGAAATCTCCAAAGGCTACCCATTCCTCGAAAAGACACCTGCGCTCAGGAAGTGAGGACTTCCACGCGTGGGGCCACGAGGGATTTCTCGATTAGACAGGGCCAGTAACCGAACACCGGGCTGACGCGGGGACGTCCTGCGGAGAAGCCTGTGACACCTTGCGCTCCGCTGGTCACCAACGGAGCGAGTTCTTTGGAGAATCGCTCGACGGCCTCGCGGCGCGAATCGGCCACGCTGATGCGCAGCACCGTTTCCAGCAAATCAGGTTCGGGGAACAACCCCGGGCCGCATGCGCCCGTCCCGAGGCATTCGATGTTGGTGCGCTCCAGGTCGTAACCCGCGCGACGAACGCGGTCGAGCACGATCTCGCCGCAACGCTTGGCCTTCTTTACGGCATTGCGCCCAAACACCGTCAACATACCTTGTGCCCAATAACCGTCGCGGTAGGTCGCGCTGACTTTGTAGAACGGCGTGGGCGCACTGCCTTTCGCGCCTCGCACGCGCACGCGGTCGTTGCCTTCGTCGTGAAGGGTCAAGCCCATAAACGACACGCGGGCGTCGGGGCTGAGGTAATCGGCAGGGTCGCCGATCTCGTAGAAAAGCTGCTCCTTGACCGTCTCCTCCGTGACCCAGCCGCCACTGTCCGAGGGCTTCGTCACGATGCACGAACCGTCCGGCGCCATCTCGACGAATGGGAAGCCAATCGTCTCCGGATTGGGGACATCGAGCCAATTGGTCGAAATACCGCCGGTCACTTGCGCGCCGCATTCGATGATGTGCCCGGCAATCAACGCGCCCGCGATTTGGTCGTAGTCCTCCCAATTCCACCCATAGTGAAACGCACACGGGCCCACGACGAGGCTCGGGTCGGCCACGCGGCCTGTCACAACGATATCCGCTCCCGCCGCGAGCGCGTCGGCCACGGGATGCGCGCCCAAATACGCGTTGGCCGTAACAAGCCGGTCTTTCACTGTCGCGATGGGCTCGCCGTTCTCTAGATTCTTGAGCAGGTCCTCGTAACCTTTCGCGGCCTTGACTAGCGCCAGAACGTCGTCGCCTGCGACGATCCCCACTTTAAGATGGCTGTATCCGGCCTCGCGCAATGCAGCAACGCACGCCTTTGCGCATCCCTCGGGGTTAAGCCCGCCCGCGTTCGTGACCACTTTGCATTGCGACCCGCCGCGCCACGCAGGCGTCAGCGATTTGACGACTTCAACAAAATCCCGCGCGTATCCCAGCGACGGGTCCTTCTGTTGCTGCACGGCCATAATCGAAAGTGAAACCTCGGCGAGATAGTCAAGCGTGAGATAATCCAGATCGGGCTGCTGCGCGAGCAACGTCGCGGGCGCATCCATGCTGTCTCCCCAGAACCCCTGGGCGTTGCCAATCTTGAGTACGTCCGTTGCCATTGCGCTCTCCTTGAGACGCGCGTGCGCGACACGCACGGCCCCAGCCCATTTCCATGGTACAGCCATTATTAAACCACTATGTCCGTTGGCATTGGGAATAGTCAAAGACGGGACCCCGCGAACGCATTCTGGGCGATTCCGAGGGAATGAATACGGTCCGGAGTGTCGTTTAATCCGTGGTGCCGCGATTCGCGCACATTGGAGAATTTCGGGACTTGTGAGCGGACTAACCCGTTCCTAATAAGTCCGTGCAATTATTACGACCAGCTCTTGGCAGTCCAACCGAGGAAGTCATCATGCGACGACACGTGCGAACCACACTGATCCTAGTGTTTCTCTTCGCTTCGCTTGGCGCAGCAGCGCACGTTGGCGAGCATCCGTCCGTGCACGATACCGTGGCGGGAATTGTGGAGCGGCTTAAGAAGTCGTTCCCAACAGAGGAATTGGCTGGGCTGACCCTGGACCAGGTGTATGGCGTCCTTACTCCGGAGGAGAAGGACACTCTCGCCACTCAGCACATTGTCTTTCGCGTGAACACCGCTGTGACCGTGTATGTCATCCGCGATGTGCGCCTCTCCAAAGAACCGTTCTGGTTGCAGGAGCGCGGATTCGAAGCTACGGAAATGAAAGTAACCGCGGGAAACCGTGCGTACGATGTCTGGCGCAAGGGGTTTGAACCAGGCGACATCGGACTTGGCGTGAACTCGTTGACGGGCGCGGGCGAACACTACTTCGTTGCCATCAAACCCGCGCAACCCGGCGCGCCTGTCGAGTTGAAAGACATCTATCCAGGCGGGCACACCGTCGGCACATTGGAAAAGGGCGCGCTCCCGTATGCCGATGACGACGACGTGACGGTGCTCGAATTGCCGGCCGAGTTGGACGGCGCTGTCCTGTTGCGTGGGATTGATGATGCGAGCAAGGACGCCCAACTCGTCAACTTGTTCCGTATCACGCAGTATCCAGCTACCGCCAAACCCGACCATATCGTACTGACGTGGAGCGACGATCCGAAGACCACGCAGACCATCCAATGGCGGACCAGTGCCAATGTGGGCAAGGGCGCGGTGGCATTCCTGAAGAAAGCTGACTGGAACACGGTGAAGCCCAAGAAGCCGAATATCGTAGCGGCGGAAACCACCCTGCTTGAGACACCCAACATCGTGAATGACCCGGTCGTGAACCGTCACGCGGCGGTGCTGATGGGGTTGGAACCTGCGACCACCTACGTGTATTCCGTGGGAGACGGCACGGACGAGGGTTGGAACGAGTACCAGGAATTTGCCACGGCGCCCGAGGGTGTCGAGCCGTTCTCGTTTGTCTACATGGGCGATGCTCAGAACGGATTGGAGCGCTGGGGGACGCTGGTTCAGAACGCGTACAAGAGCCGCCCCGACGCGGCGTTCTACATCATGGCGGGCGACCTCGTGAACCGCGGCGCGGAGCGAGACGATTGGGATTCGCTCTTCGAAAATGCGAAAGGCGTATACGACCGGCGGCAGTTGGTCCCCGTGCTGGGCAACCACGAGTATCAAGGGGGCGAGCCGAAACTCTATTTGAAGCAATTCAAATTGCCGGAGAACGGACCGAAAGAGGTGACGCCCGAGAAAGCGTATGCGTTCGCTTACAGCAACGCGCTGTTCGTCGTACTCGATTCGAACCTTTCGCCAGAGTCGCAAGCCGCCTGGCTGGAAGATCAACTGGCGAATTCCAAGGCCACGTGGAAATTTGTCGTCTATCATCATCCCGCATACGCATCGGCGCCGAATCGCGACAACGCGGGCGTGCGTACCGTATGGGGCGCGTTGTTCGACAAGTACCATGTCGATCTCGCATTGCAGGGGCACGACCACGCCTATCTTCGCACGTATCCGATGAAGGACCAGAAGCGCGTTGCATCGCCCGCCGAAGGGACTATCTACATCGTGTCCGTGTCGGGAACCAAATTCTACGAGCAAGGGCAGAACGATTACGCCGAAGTTGGTCTAACCAATATCTCGTTGTATCACACGCTGGACATCCAGATTGCGGGCGACCGCCTCGTCTACCGCGCGTTCGATATCGACGGCAACTTGAAAGACAACTTCACGATCGAGAAGTAGCGGAAACCCGCGCGCTGCCCATTACGAGCGCGTCCGTTGCCTTCGGTTAGTCGAATTCCATGGTGGTTTGCGGCGCGGCTTCCGCGAAGAGTTCGCGAAGCATTGCGTCGCGGCGATTCAGGAAGTCGCGCGTGACCTGAAAATGCTCGGTGCTCTCGTAATCGACGACCTCAATTGCGCTTTCGCGAAACAGGTAGATCCGCGCGTTGGGATAGGCCATCAGGATAGGCGAGTGCGTGGCGACAACAAACTGCGATCCTTGTTGCACCAACTCGTGAATGCGCACAAGGGCGGACAATTGGCGCGTGGGCGATAGCGCGGCCTCCGGTTCGTCGAGGAAGTAGAGGCCGTTGCCGTGGAACCGTTCCGTCAGGAGCATCCAGAACGATTCGCCGTGCGACATGTCGTGCAACGGCACGCCGCCATAGGCTTCGAGGATATCCTCTCCAAGGTTCTCGATTTCCGTGGCCACATTGTAGAAACTCTCCGCGCGCAGGAAGAATCCCGTCCTGGGCCGGCGCACACCTTTGACGATGCGGAGATGTTCGTGAAGCGGCGAATGCGACGCTCGGGTCGCGAAATTGAAGTTGCGCGAACCACCCTCGGCATTGAAGCCGCTGGCGACGGCCAAGGCTTCGAGCAACGTCGATTTGCCAGTTCCGTTGTCGCCGACGAAGAACGTGACCGACGGGTGCAATTCCAATTCCTTCAGATTGCGAACGGCGGGGATGCAAAACGGGTACTCGCGAACGTCTACAATCGTGTCGCGTTTGAGAATCACGGACCTCAGAAACTGCGAGGACAATGCGTCAGCCATTGCATTCTCCGGATAAGTCGCAGGATAGTCGATGTCATCACAAATTGCGGCCAGTTCAGACTCTAGTGCCCATGTCGCACAAGAACGGAACATCACTCTATTCTGGCAAGCGTTCGACAATTGCGGTATCGATCCGTGCATGTTTCGATCACTATCCTAACGCCAAATCACGCTGATTTGGTAGCGACCATATGCGCGGGAGTGGCGGCGCATTGCGGTCTGCTCCGGGATGCGATATTCTGAGCTAGGCCGTATTGACATGAAGGGAAAGCCGCATGAACGGGATTCCTATTCGAGTCTATGCCGATACCTCGGTCTATGGTGGGGTGTACGACGATTAATTCGTGTCGGCTAGCCAGACTTTTTTCAGCAGGTGAGGGAGGGTCGATTCCGTCTCGTAGTATCGCCCGTTCTGGATGAGGAGTTGGCAGGAGCCCCAGCGACTGTCTTGGCAATGTATGAGGAAATAGCTGGAATGGCCGATTCCGCACAATCCCCGGAAGATGCCGTGCGGTTACAAGAAGCGTACTTGCGTGCAGGTATCGTTGGACCCAAATGGTCGGACGATGCACTGCATGTGGCGTTTGCAGCGGTCTCCCGTTGCTCGTTGTTGGTTAGTTGGAACTTCAAGCACATTGTTCACTATCGGAAGATCGCTCTCTATAATGCCATCAATATTGTGGAGGGTTACGGGGAGATTGGGATTCACACACCCGAAGAGGTGATTCAATATGAAGACGAAGACCTTTGACTGCGTCGAGATGAAACGCGCTGCTGCGTTGCGCATCTATGAAGAGACAAAGAGTCTGTCTCTTGAAGAGCGGCAGGCCTATTGGCGGGCCAAGCACGACAATCTGACGCGGAAGCTTGCGCTGCGCAAACAGGCGTTGGAGAAATAGCGGCCTTGGCCGAGAGTCCAAAACGCCTGCAAGGCATTGAGTGTGCCGTTGCAAAGCAAGCTGCCTCCACAGTGGATTGGGCCGGAGAGCGCGATGAAGATCGAGGTCGAGCACGAAGAGGACGGCCGGTGGATTGCCGAAGTTATTGACTTTCCGGGGGTCATGGCCTATGGGCTAACTCGCAAAGAGGCCGTCGCCAAATCCAAATTGCTGGTGCTTCGTGTCATCGCGGATCGCCTGGAACACGGCGAACGGATTCCCGAGTTGCATGTGACGTTTGACGAGTCGTACGAAATGTATCATTCACTGTAATACGGGATCGACGGGAGGCATCAATGGGAATTCGGACCGTACGCCTCGACGAGGATGCGGAGGCTATGCTTGCCACGCTTCAGAAGTCGACAGGCATGTCGATTTCTGAAGTGCTGAAACAAGGGATCAAAGCCTGCCATCAGAGATCCCATGAAGAAGGCGCCACGCATCCGTACGACATCTACAAGCGCATTGACCTTGGCGAAGGCGGTTGGGCGCTGGCTCCCTCCAGCGACGCAAAGCGCGCCGTGCGCGAAGCAGTCCGCCGCAAACACGGAAGATGATCCTCGTAGACAGTTGAGTTTTGTGGGCGACGCGGGGCTTGATGTCTGGCCGATGGACCATGCGAACTTAACCAGAGCGTTCGAGCTTATGGAGCGCTACTCAAACGTACCCATGGATTTTGCAGACGCATCACTTGTGGTTGCCGCCGAGACTCTGAATGCTCGAAAGGTGTTCACGATCGATCGCAAAGACTTCACGATCTATCGTATTCGGCGCGGTCACCGACATCTCGCGCTTCAAATACTGACTTGATATCGGAATCCGCGGCACTTGTCTCTCCGTTGCGCGAGAGGGGCAGTTACGTTTGCAACACCCCCGTGTGGTACCTCGCCGGAGGGGGAGTACGTTTGGCGAGGCTCAGCGCGGTGATGAGCACTTGGCGGGTGGTGTGCGGGGCGATGATCGCGTCGATCCAGCCGCGGGCCGCGCCGTAGCGGATGTCGGTCTTGTGTTCGTAGTCCTTCTTGACGATCTCGCGCAGCTTGTTCATGTCGTCGGTGTCGAATTCTTTGCCGTCGCGTTCGGCGCTCTTCTTCATGATGTCGAAGAGGGTGTCCGAGGCTTGGCCGGCGCCCATGACGGCATAGCGGGCGCAAGGCCATGCGAAGAGGAAACGCGGATCGTATGCCTTGCCGCAGAGGGCGTAGTTGCCCGCGCCGAACGAGCCGCCGACCAGCACGGTGATCTTGGGCACGTTGGTGGCGGCGACGGCGGTCACCATCTTTGCGCCGTGGCGGGCGATACCCTCGTTTTCGTATTTGCGTCCGACCATGAAGCCGGTGATGTTCTGCAGGAAGATCAGCGGGATGCCGCGCTGCGAGCAGAGTTCGATGAAATGCGCG
>JBAZRU010000392.1:0-5514 GCA_041662805.1 Candidatus Hydrogenedentales bacterium
GTAGCGTTGGCCCAAGAGAGCAACACAGCGAGAAGGTGAGAAACGGCATGTTGGATTCACTTCACGATTACATGCGGGTAGGCATTGTGCATTTCATGGCGTTTCCCCAATGCATGGGGGGAGTCGGACCTCTCGTGAAGACCATTTCCACCATCGCCTGCGATCCTTTCTTCGACGTGATCGAGATCTCGCACACGAAGAGCGAAACCCAGCGCAAAGAGATTCGCGCGCTCGCGGAGCAATCGCGCATCGAAGTGTGCTTCGGCGCGCAACCCATCTTGTTGGGCGGCGGCCTGGATTTGAATCATCCCGACAACGCCGACCGCGCAAGGGCCATCGAGGCCGTGATGAATGCCATAGACGAGGCATTCGAAGTCGGCTCGAAGTCCGTTGCCGTTCTGAGCGGCAAAGTGTGCGACGACAAAGAATCGGCAATTGCCCGGTTGACCGAGTCGCTCATGGAACTCTGCGAATACGCGAAGACCAAGGCGATGAGTGTTACTCTGGAAACATTCGACCAGGTTCCCTTCGGAAAGAACTGTCTCATCGGTCCAGCCAAAGACGCCGTAGCCGTCTCTGAAGCGGTCCGCAAGCACTACCCCAACTTTGGCATTATGCTCGATCTGAGTCATCTGCCATTGCAGGAGGAGACTCCGAAGGTTGCGATTCGCACGGCGCGCGAGCACATCGTGCATGCGCACATCGGCAATTGCGCCATGGACTATCCGCACCACCCGGCATACGGCGACCATCATCCGCGTTTCGGCATGCCCGGCACGCGGAACGATGTCCACGAACTTGCGGAGTATCTGAAGTACCTCATTGAGGTCGGTTACTTGTCGCGCGAAAAGCCGCGCGTGGTCAGCTTCGAGGTGAAGCCCATGCCCGAAGAGAATCCGGAGGCCGTGATCGCCGGGTGCAAACGAACGCTGGAAGCCGCGTGGCGCAGGCTGCGCGCACGCCAATAACGGAGTCGTACCGATGCCGCGAGTCTTTGTCTCCCGCCAGATCCCCGATGCAGGTTTGAATCTGCTGTACGACGCGTTCGGACGTGAAAGCGTGACGGTCTTTCCCCACGACCGCATCATTGCGCGAGACGAGTTTCTCGCCGGTGTCAAAGGAGTTGACGCCTTCCTCCCCATTCTCACCGAGCGCGTGGATGCGGAAGTGATGGACGCGGCGGGCCCCCAATTGCGGATCATCGCGAACTTCGCCGTCGGCTACAACAACATCGACGTGCCCGCGGCAACGCAGCGCGGAATCCCGGTCACCAACACGCCGGGCGTGTTGACCGAAACCACCGCCGATCTGACGTGGGCGCTCATCCTGGCGGTGGCGCGGCGCATCGGCGAGGGCGAGCGTGTCGTGCGCGCGAAGCAATGGCCCGGCTGGGGCCCCATGCAACTGATGGGGTCCGATGTGTTTGGCAAGACCCTCGGCATCTTCGGGTTCGGGCGCATCGGCAAGGCCGTCGCACGCCGCGCGCGCGCCTTCGACATGCGCGTAATCTACACGTCCCGCGATGCGGTTGACCCTGAGTTGGACCACGAGTTTCACGCGCATGCCGTCGACAAGGCGACCTTGCTCGCGGAGTCCGACTTCATTAGTATCCACTGTCCGTTGATGCCCGAGACGACACACGCTTTCGGCGCTCCGGAATTCAAGGCCATGAAGCGCACAGCCTATCTCGTCAATACGTCGCGCGGGCCGGTGGTGGATGAAGCCGCGCTGGCGGCCGCACTGAAGGCGGGAGACATCGCGGGCGCGGGACTCGACGTCTATGAACACGAACCCGTTGTCAATCCGGGTTTGTTTGAGTGCGAGAACGCCGTCATCATCCCGCATCTGGGCAGCGCCACGCTCGAAACACGCGGCAAGATGGCGTTCATCGCCGCCACCAATATCGTTGCGCGTTTGCGCGGTGAACGCCCGCCAAACTGCGTCAACCCCGAGGTGCTATAGCCCATCGTCCTTTCCGAATGCAACGCGCGATACGAGCAGGTATAATACGCAGGTGGGTATGCAATCTCGGGAAGGATTTCGCATGAAATACGTTGGTCGAATTGTCTGCATCGGGCGAACACAAACCGGGAAACTCTGCGCGGCTTATCGCGTTTCCAGCCGCTCGTTTCCAAACCGGCGCGCCGTGATGCGCGACAACGCTATCAGCATCATCCCCAAGCCCGGCCATGAGAGCGACGTAGAGAAGAACCCGTACATCGCCTACAACTGCGCGCGCGTGACGTGCGGCGGGAAAGTTGCGGTCGTCACGAACGGCAGCCAGACGGACCCGATTACGGAGAAGGTCGCCTCGGGCATGCCCGTGCGCGATGCGCTTGCGCTGTCGTTGCTGGCGCTCGACTACGAGCACGATCAACTGGACACGCCCCGCATTTGCGTCGTGGCCGATGCGCGCGGCGATGGCGCCTGCTGGCTGGCGATCGTGCGCAAAGATGGATTGAACGTGCGTTGCGTGCCCCTTGCTCCGGGCCATTTTCAGTACGTCGCCACGTACGAGGAAAACGACCTGCTCGACACGCAGTCCGGCGTCTATGAAATTGCCTCCGCCGGGGATGCGTGCGACTTTCTGCTCTCCGGCGGCGTCTTCGCGGAGCGGGCCAACCCGGTCACGTCGGTAGCGGCTTTGGAGACGGACGGCGGTTTTGAGCTGGCGGCGAAGGACGCCGTCCTACCGTCATGAATCCGTCGTTTCAAGAGAACCTTGAGCACCTGATCCGTGCGCGTTACTCCATTCTCTACATCGTCACGTGGGAAGAAGATCGTGCCAGGCGTCTGTTGATGAACCTCGCCGGCTCGTTGAAGAAGAGCCTGTTCGAGTGGAGCATAACCGACGGGCTACGGTGCATGACCGGCTCGTCGGGCACGAGCCCTAGCGGCAAACGCTCGCGCGAACCGTTGGCCGTTCTGAACGAAATCCTTCAAACTGACGTCTCCGCCATCTACGTGCTCAAGGATTTTCACACGTACCTGGAAGCTCCCGAGCTCATTCGTCAGATGCGCGATCTCGGCATTGCGCTTCGACGCACCAAAAAGACGATCGTCATCCTCTCCCCTGTTCTCACCGTGCCACCCGAATTGGAGAAGGCGGTTACGATCCTCGACATGCCGTTTCCTACTTACGAAGACTTGAGCGAATTGCTGAACCACACCATCGGCAGCGACGGCGCCTCCAGGCGGTTCGAGGTCAAGCTCACCGCGCCCGAGCGCGACCTTATGGTGCGGGCCGCCTTGGGCCTCACCCTCGCCGAGGCCGAAAATGCCTTTGCGCACGCCATCGTTCGCGACAACGTTCTCGATGGCCAGGACATCCCTGCTATCGCCGCCGAGAAGAAGCAGGTCATTCGCAAGTCGGGCGTGCTCGAGTTTTACGAAGTGCCTGATAATCTTGCGGGCGTCGGCGGCATGGACATCTTAAAGGACTGGCTTCGGAAACGCGTTCGCGCCTTTGGCGAGGATGCGCGGCGCTACGGATTGCCGCAACCGCGGGGCATTCTCCTCATGGGAGTACAAGGGTGCGGCAAGAGCCTCGTTGCGAAGACCATCGCTGCATCGTGGCGGTTGCCGCTGCTTCGCATGGACATGAGCATGATCTTCCAGAGCTACATCGGAAGTTCGGAGCAGAACATGCGCAAGGCGCTCGCCGTCGCGGAGAGCCTCGCGCCGGTTGTGATGTGGGTCGACGAGATCGAGAAGGCCTTCAGCGGCGTCACCGGCGGGGCGGGCGGCGATTCGGGTACGACGGCGCGCGTCGTGGGGCAGTTCCTCACATGGCTGCAAGAGAAGGCCTCCCCGGTGTTTGTCGTCGCCACGGCAAACGATGTGCAAGGGCTCCCGCCCGAATTATTGCGCAAAGGCCGGCTCGATGAGATCTTCTTTGTCGATCTCCCGCACATGAAAGAACGGGCCGACATCTTCCACATTCACTTGAAGCGCGTTGGACGCGACTCGGCGAAGTTCGACGTAAACGCCCTCGCCGAGGCCGCGGAAGGATTCAGCGGCGCGGAGATCGAGCAAGCGATCGTTTCCGCCATGCACGACAGCTTCTTCGCGGGACGCGAAGTCGAGACAGCCGATATCGTCGCGTGCATTCGCGAGAGCGTCCCTCTGTCCAAGACGATGCGCGAGAAAATAGAACTGCTGCGCGGTTGGTCGCAAAACCGTGCGCGCCCGGTGTCTACACGGCAGCTACAACCCTCCCCGGCCTCCAAACATGGACCGCTTTGATTGGCTGGAACTCGATAGCGCCCCTGGGGTAGCGCCGTCAGCCCGCGCGTCCGTCGCGCCAGCAGCCGCGGCGAGGGCCATGCCAACGGACGGCCCGTCCTTCTATCGCGCCGCGCGCGAAATGCGCTATGCGGGCCACTTCAAGGCTGCCACGGATTTCTATCGAAAGGCCATTGGACTCGACGAACGCAACTACGGCGCGTGGGTTGAACTCATCGACACGCTCGTACGTGCGGGAAGGCTCGAAGAGGCCGATACGCTGTCCCGCGAAGCGAGCGAGAACTACAAGCTGGTTCGAGTGTTCTACGCGGCGCGCGCGCTCGTACTGGCTCATACCGGCAATATGGCCGAGGCCATGTCGCTCTCGGACATCAGCATCGACGCGGACGCCCACACGTGGTATTCACGATGTGTACGCGGCGAGCTGTTCTTGAAGGCCGACCTCTCGTTTCGATTCGAGGCATTAAGGCTCTACGAAGAAGCCCAGGGACTGGTCAAGGCGCCGTGGGAACCCGCGTTTCTCGCCGGTTGGGCGCTGCTCGATGCGCGTCAGTTCGCGCTGGCCGCATCGCACCTCGCCGAAGCCGCACATCTCAACGCGCGCGCCCCGTTGATCTGGCTTTGCCTTGGCGACTGTTTCAAAGCGTTGAAGTTCTATGAGCAGGCGTTGTTCTATTATCAGCGTGTATCGGAGTTGGAGCCCGCTAGCGACTTGGCCGTGAAACGCCAGAAAGAGTGCGGTTCGCTTGTATATGGATTAATGCGGCTGTTTCGCAGTCAGGATTTGACCAGCCGTTGGCGGAGAGAATTCGAGAAAGCCCTGCAGCAATTGGAGCCCCAGGACAATGACTACTGAATATGTGAGCCCCTTGGTCGAGCGATTCGCGACGAAAGAGATGTCGCGCCTGTGGGGCGCTCAGAAGAAATTCTCGACGTGGCGGCGCTGCTGGATCGCGTTGGCGGAGGCCGAGCAGGAGCTTGGCTTGCCTATCACCGACAAGCAGCTTGATGAGATGCGGGCGCACGTGGACGACATCGACTTCGCGGCGGCGGAACGATTCGAGCGCGATCTGCGCCACGACGTGATGGCGCACGTTCACACGTACGCACTCGTGGCGCCGACGGCCAAACCCATTATTCACCTGGGAGCCACAAGCTGCTACGTGGGAGACAACACCGACCTCATTCTGATGCGCGACGCATTGGAGATCATCCTCACCAAAGCGGTCAACGTCCTGCGCAAGCTATGCGATTTTGCGGTGAAATGGA
>JBAZRU010000392.1:5524-6855 GCA_041662805.1 Candidatus Hydrogenedentales bacterium
GCCCACGCTCGGGTTCACTCACTATCAACCCGCGCAACTGGTCACGGTCGGCAAACGCGCGTGCCTCTGGGCGCAGGATATTCTGTTCGATATCGAGGACATTGAGCGTGTTATCGCTCGGCTGCGATGCCGGGGCGTCAAGGGAACGACGGGCACGCAAGCCTCGTTTCTAGCCTTGTTCGATGGCGATCACGAGAAGGTCAAACGGCTCGAACAGCGTGTCTCCGAGAAACTCGGATTCGAGCGCGCCTACGCGGTGACGGGCCAGACTTATCCTCGCAAGGTGGACTCGGATGTGTTACGCGTGCTGGCGGCCATCGGCGAAAGCGTGCACAAGTTCGCGACGGATATGCGTCTCCTCCAGAATATGAAGGAGATCGAAGAGCCCTTCGGCGATAAGCAGATTGGCAGTTCTGCCATGGCCTACAAGCGCAACCCCATGCGGTGCGAACGCGCCTGCGCGCTCGCGCGATTCCTGATCGTCTCGCCGCTGCACGCGGAGATGACGTCCTCGGTGCAGTGGTTCGAACGTACGCTCGACGACTCGGCGATTCGCCGTCTGAGTCTACCAGAGTCGTTCCTCGCCGCCGACGGTGTGCTGAACCTGTATCTCAGCATCATGGAAAATCCCGACGTCTATCCGAAAGTGATCGAACGCCACGTGCGCGCGGAGCTGCCGTTCATGGCCACGGAGAACATCCTGATGGCGCGGGTGAAACGCGGCGGGGATCGTCAGGAACTGCACGAAGTGATTCGCCGTCATTCGCAGGCGGCCGCGCGGCGCGTGAAGGAAGAAGGCGGCGACAACGATCTGCTTGAGCGCTTGGCACAGGACCCGGCAATCGGCATGAGCATCGAAGAGATCGACGCCATCCTGGATATCCGGCAGTTCGTGGGACGCGCGCCCGAGCAGGTGGTCGAGTTTGTGGAAGCGGAGGCGGCTCCGGTATTGGAACGGAACAAGTCGCGTCTAGGCGCGAAATCGGACGTGCACGTGTAACCGAGGCTAGCGAACCGCTCCGTCCGCCAGAATCACGATGGTGCCGTTCTGAGGCAATGTGACTTTCGAAGCCTTCTCAAGGAACTCGTCGCGCGATATCGCGAATCGTGGGCTGATCTCGATATCGACTGCCACTTTTCCACTCGCGTTTCGCGGGACCTTGTGCCCTGCCGCTTCAAGCCAACTCCCCCAGTACTCGCGCATGGACGCCCACGCCGCCGTCACGCTGTTGTCGCCCTCGAAAGACTTGATCGGCGTGTACTCGCCCAATCGCCCGATCTCCAGGGCGATAGGTTTGTGATGGATGAAGCGAAGCGCGTCGAATACAAAC
>JBAZRU010000393.1:0-6852 GCA_041662805.1 Candidatus Hydrogenedentales bacterium
CGAGAAGCGGGACTAGACTCACCGCGAAATACTTGCTCAGCGCAGCGGCGACGATGAGGAGGCACGGCAGTACGTAGGCGGTCCACCGGTTACTCTCCGAGGCCTTCAGCCACATGGCAACGGTCCACACGTAGAAGGCGGCCATCAGAACATCGGTCATCACGTTTGTGGCGGAGACTAGAAAGACGGGCGAGAGTATCGACACCGTGGCCGCGAACGCGGGGTGATCGCACAGTCGCTTCGCCAGGACGTAGGTGCCGAGCGTCAAGGCAACTGCCGGGATAAGGAAGGCGAGGTGCAGGCCGATTTCGTTCCAACCCGTGATGCAGGCCGCGAGCGCTATGAAATAGGAGACAAGGGGCGGGTTCTTGTTTTCTTCGGCTACGGTTGTGGTGAGTCCGCTCCAATTGACGTTGAAGCCGTAGTAATCGAGCGGGTGAGCGTGAATGTGCTGGGCAACCCAGAGATAGATGGGGTCGTCGATATGAAAGGCCTTGTTTAAAAAAGGCGCGAGAAGCGCCACGGTAAGCATGGCGCACCACATGGCCGGCGATTTCAACATGCGAATAATGCTCTGCCCTTTTCCTGGATTTGGAATGAATCCGCCCCTTCGATTGTAAGAGCATACAGCACGCGAGGCCGTGGGTAGAACTGGCTTGACGCAATAGCCTCGATTGCCCAGAATAGACCCGGTTGTCTTAGCCGTCGTTACGAATTGCCGCAAGGAGTAGTTAGTATGAAGCGCTATTGGTACGCCTGTGTGCTATGCGTGGGAGTTGGGCTGCCCAGTCTGGCCATCGCCGGGGATCCCGTTGCCGACTTGCTCCCAGATATTGTGGTGGATGTTACGCTCTTGGACGACAGGTCAATCGTCACGAACGTGGAGCCGGGACGCGTGCATATGCGTTTCGCGAACGGAACGCCAAATATCGGCGACGGCCCCTTGTATATCGTTGGTATAACGCCCCCGCCGGGATCGGAGACACAGCCGGTGAATCAACGCATCTACCGGTCGGACGATTCGTTTTACGAGCGCGCGGCGGGCGAGTTCGTGTATCACCCTTCACATAACCACACCCATGTCGATGCGTGGGCGAAGTACCGCCTGCGGGCAATTCTACCCGGCGATGGGGTGGGAGATGTGCTGGCGGAAGGTGGCAAGACGAGTTTTTGTCTGCGGGACACGTCGGTGTACGACGGGGCGCTGCCGAACACGCCTGCGTTGCCGTTCTTCACGGAATGCGACACGCAATTGCAGGGGATCTCGGTGGGGTATCAGGACGTCTATGGAAAGAACCTACCGGACCAATGGATCGACATTACGGATATTCCGGATGGAACGTATTGGCTGGAATCGGAAGCGGACCCTGAAAACAACGTGCTTGAGAAAGATGAAACGAACAACGTGGCGCGCGTACAGGTGACAATCGTGAAGCCTGCCCCGCAGGGCGGGGACGCCGGTGGAATCTTCGCATTTCTCATCGCACTGATTCAGCAGATCTTGAATGCGATCTTCGGACTCTTTGGCGGCGGTAATTGACGAGAATGACGTCAGGAGTCTCAATGGACTCGATGGCGAAGAAGTCTGACGCCGGTTGAGGCCAGGGCAAGACCCATTACGATAAGGGCCCACGAGGGGTCCGTGGGCAGCACTGGGATGTCCTGGTCGTCGTTGGGGTTTGTGCCCAAAGAGATTTCGGGTCCGTCCGGAGCCCCGTCGTTGTCCGAATCGGGGTCTAGGGGATCTGTCGAGTAGGTGTTGACTTCTTCACCGTCCGACAGACCGTCGTTGTCTGTATCGGCAATGTTCGGGTCAGTGCCGATGAGCAGCTCTTCGTCGTTTGTCAGACCGTCCTCGTCTTCGTCTACTGCGACGATTCGGTAGATTTCGCCGTCGGCATAGTCGAGGACATACAACTCCCCGCTGGCGTCTTCACCGAATGACGCAGTTGCGTCCAGGGCCAAGACCCCCGGCGGGTCCAGTTCGGACGTGCGCTCCTGGAATTGGGACACCGAAACGCCATCGTAGCGTAAGGACCAGATTCTGTCGAAACTGAAATCAGCGAAGAAATAGGTGCCTTGAAGCCCCGCAATTCGGCTGCCTCGATAAACATAGCCGCCGGTGATGGAATGGCCTTCGGTGTGATTGTAGTCAAAGAAGGGCGGCGTGAAACCGGGATTCGTTCCGCAGGTCCCTGAACCGCCACGGCACGCGAAGCCTTCGGCGACTTTCCAACCGTAATTCTCGCCGCCTGTGCTTGCCGCGGGTTGGAAGTTGATTTCTTCGCGCGCGCCTTGCCCGACGTCGGCAATGTATAGGTCTCCCGTGAGACTGTCGAAGCTAAACCGCCAGGGATTGCGCACGCCGTATGCCCAGATGCGATCATCGGCTCCGGGCGTAGAAATGAAGGGATTCGAGGCCGGTATGGCGTAGGGGCTTCCTGAGTCGACGTCGATTCTCAGAATTTTTCCCAGGGGAACAGACAGGTCCTGTGCGCGATTGCCAGGGTCGTTGGAGTCTCCCCCGTCGCCCATAGCGATGTAGAGATTGTCATCAATGGGACCGAAAGCCATCATGCCTCCGTTGTGGTTTGAGAACGGCTGAGTAATTGTGAAAAGCGTAACGTTGCTGTCGGCATTGGCAATGTCGGGATTTGCAGAGACCGTGTAGCGTTCGACCACCGTGTCGCCCGCGTTGTCGGTGTAGTTTACGTAAAAGAATCCGTTGGAGGCGTAGTTGGGATGAAACGCCATCCCCAAAAGGCCGAGCTCTCCTCCGCTGGACGCTTTGGAGCCGAGATCGATAAACGGAGTCCCTAGCACGACGCCGTTCTTGATAATCCTGATGCGAGCGGTGTTCTGTTCCACAATGAAGAGCCGTTGCGTATCGCCCGAAGGAGCGGTCAGGAAGAGCGGATTGTTGAATCCATTGGCAACGAGTTCGGTCATGATCTGTTGTGCGAAGCCGCTTGGAGAGAGTGTGAGCAGGACGATAACAGGCGCCACGAGAACATGTAAACGGACAGACTTCGTAAATTTCACAGAATTCATCTCCCTTGCAACCCAAGCGAAGAGGAAGTTATCACGCAGTCCCCTTTTGCACATTTAGCTAACGAATTGCAGGTATATGTTCATTCCGGGCGAGGCCTTCCGGGATGGGAAGTTGGACGCGGGGATGTGGTACGGTATCGGCGCAAGAAGGCTGGCTGAAGATCTTTGAAGAGAGGAAGTATGGAGACCAAGAAGAATTATCTCATCGACATGGATGGTGTGTTGGTGAGTGGCAGAAACGTCATTCCGGGAGCGGACGCCTTTATCCGAAAGTTGAGGGAGGGCGGGCACAAGTTCCTGGTGCTGACGAACAATCCCATATTCACGCAGAGGGACTTGTCGCATCGGTTGCAGATCATCGGTCTGGAGATCCCGCCCGACCACATTTTTACATCCGCGATGGCGACGGCGAAGTTCTTGTCGTCGCAGAAGGCGCGGAAGGGGGGAGTTACCGCGTTTGTAATTGGGGAAAGCGGTCTCACAAGCGCGCTGCACGAGGCGGGATTTGTGATCACCGATCACGACCCCGAGTATGTGGTCTTGGGGGAGACGTTGAGCTACAACTTCGAGATCGTGACGAAGGCAATCCGATTCGTGGAGCGAGGCGCGCATTTTATCGCGACGAACCCCGACCCGTCCGGTCCGTCGGAATCGGGGACAGTGCCTGCGTGCGGGGCGATGGCGGCGCTCATCGAATCTGCCAGCGGGATGAAGCCGTTCTTTGTGGGCAAGCCGAACCCCTTGATGATGCGCACGGCGCTGAATTACTTGGGCGTTCATTCCGAGCAAGCGGTCATGGTCGGCGACCGAATGGACACGGACATCGTGGCCGGCGTGCAATCCGGTATGGAAACGATCCTCGTGCTCACGGGCATGACCCGCGTCGAAGATGTGCGGCGTTTTCCGTATCAGCCGACGATGATCGTGGAGTCCGTGGGCGAGATCGTTCCGTAGGGCGTCGCGCTACTGAGCGAAGATCTCGGCGAAGAATTGTTTCATGGCTTCCCACGACCGGCGGGCAGCCTTCTCGTTATAGAGCGACGTTGGTGGCGAGTTGGCTTCCGGGTCGCTAAAGCTGTGCACCGCGCCGCCGTAGGCAATCATCTGCCAGTCGACCTGTGCCTTGCGCATTTCCTCCTGGAATGCCAGCACTTCATCCTGTGCCACGGCCGGATCGTCGGCGCCATGCAAGACCAGGACTTTGGCTTTGATTTTCTTCGCGTCGTCGGCATTCGGCGTGTTCAAGCCGCCGTGGAAACTGACGACTCCTTGGATGGGTTCGCCGCTTCGGGCCAACTCAAGTACGGTGGTACCGCCGAAACAATAGCCCAGCGCCGCCAATTTTGTGGTGTCTACGAGGGGGTTCTTGCGCAGCGTGTCGAGCGCGGCTTTCACGCGTCCGCGCATTAGCGCCCGGTCGTCTCTGAACGGACCGGAGAGCTTCATGGCATCTTCTCGAGCTGTGGCAAGGACGCCCTTCCCGTACATATCGACGGCGAATCCGACATAGCCGAGCTCGGCAAGACGTGTGGCGGTGTTCTTGGATTGATTGCCCAGACCCCACCACGCGTGGACCACGAGGATGCCGGGGCGTTTTGCGGTGGACGCGTCGTCGTATGCGACGTAGCCTTCAAGGACGGTGTCGCCATCCTTGTATTCGACGGATTCGGTCTTGATGGCCGCAAATGCGGGGACGGCGCAGATCATGAGCAAAGCAAGGCACAGGCATTTCATACCAGGACCCTTTCGGTTGAGGCACAGTTTGCAGCGCCTTCAGGCTACCGATAAGGTGCGTCTCTGTCAATGGCTTTCAACTCTGTGTTCAATCGCAGAAAGGCGAAAAGCGGGCAGGCTACGCTGGTCATGTAGATGGGATTCTGGCGGAAGTCGCCGTCGGGATGGAGGCATTCCCAGGGCGAGCCGAAGTCTGGGCCTTTGCGAAAGTCGCCGTCGCGCAGTTCTGCGACGTATTCGGCGGCCAGCTTTTTGGCGGATGGCACGTCTACCTGCGCGATGGCATAGCAGACCCAGCCCGTGGGCGTGCCCCAATACGCGCCGTTCTGGTAGCGGTTCTTGGGGCTGCCTGCCTTTTCCCAGGCAGTGTCGGCGCTGAAGTCGTCGGTAGTGGGTACGTGGCGGATGTTGCCATGCCAGGCGATCGAGTCGTTGAGGTAAGCTCTGGTCAATGCATCGCAGGCGGCCTTTGTTTGTGGGTCAGGGAAGGCACTTATGAATACGCCGAAGGCGGTGCCCCAAACGTCGGGTTGCGCGCTCAGGCCCGTTGATGCTTTATAGAAGCCCGAGGGCAGTGCGAATGTGGAGGTAATGGCGGCTTTTAAACGCTGTCTTTCCTTTGAATAGAACTCCGCCCGCCCCTTGTCCCCAAGGTTCTTGAAGATGTACCAGAGTTGACCTGCGGCGCGGAACTTGAGCAGAGAACAGAAGAGCAAGCCGCCGGTGTGATAGACGGAGTCTACAAAGCCGAATGTGACGCCGCGCGTGGCCTCGGTAACGGTTACCAGCCCGTTGTCGTCGCGCGAGGGGGGCATGCGGTAGGCCTCTTCGAGGCGTTGTTTGAGAGGTTTACCGTTGACGGTCTCATTTAGAAAGCTGGAGTCTCCAGTCGTTGATAAGTAGCAATTAGCCATGTGGATGAAGAAAAAGGCGTCGTCGAGTGAAGGGAGCTTTCCCCAGCGTTCCCCGCCTTGGCCCTCGAAATCATCGAGGGTTCCGGGGAAGTAGATGGGTTTGTCGCCGAAGGTGATATGGTCCGCGATGGAACCGGTGGGCACTAGGCTCCCGCTCTTCAGCGTCTGATCGGTATCGGACTGGTGTTTTGCGGTGAGAAATAGCATATGGCGTTGTTCGGCGGTGGTAATCTTGCCGGACTCAATGGACATCGCGTAGTCGCGAATCCAGAACGCGGGATAGTCTTCGCGGCCCCCGGGCCGGATAACGGTGTCGCCGGTGACGTTCGGACCGTAGGAGCCCACGGAAGCATTGGCGGACACACGGGATTCCTGGACGACGGCGGCGGTCATCTCTTCGAGGAAGTGCATATCGTCTTGCGACAGGACGGTCGCTGGATCGCTGCCTTGCGCGGAGAGCAGGAGAAGTCCAAGTGCGATGGGGAATGAGGTCATTTCCGATTTCTCCTGTGCGGCGAAGCACGCCAACAACCGAAGGGCGCCCGAGTGCGCAATGAACCGCATGACACTAGCAAAAGCAGAAATAGGAGACAATGCGTGCACGCGCGAGCACTTGGCGATGCATGCTAGACCTCATGTATAATCTCGCCTCTGCGCGCCCGGGGGGGAACCAGGAGAAGGTGTGGGCATGAACGATACTTCAGTTGCCGCGTTGGCATGTCGGGCATATGAAAAGGGAAAGCGGCTTGTTGTTCCGCTGATGGGCTTTCCCGGCGTGGGGATGGTGGGGACGAGCATCAAAGTGGCTCAACAGAACCACTGGACCCATTTTAGAGCGGTTCGGGGCTTGGTGGAGCGCTTTCACCCGGACCTCATCTTTCCGTTGATGGATCTCTCCGTGGAGGCGAATGCCTTGGGGCGGTACACCATTTTCCCGCAGCACGATTCCGCGACGGTTCCCAAAGAGCACTTCACGATGAATGAGTTGGACTCGTTGCGCGGAATCGACGTCGCATCGGATAGCCGCGTCATCAGCTACGTCGAGACGGTGCGCCGGATGCGGTCGCAGTTGCCGCAGGACGTGCTCGTGGGGGCGTATGTCGCGGGGCCATATTCGTTGGCAGGGTTAATCATGGGTGCGGACGATGCGGCC
>JBAZRU010000394.1:0-5022 GCA_041662805.1 Candidatus Hydrogenedentales bacterium
CGCGCTCTTCAGGGACCTAAGGGACCTAGAGGATCTATAGGGACGCATAGGCCCCGTCCCCTCAAAGCCCCGTGATTGTCGGATCCAGAATTTCAATGAACCGCTTCGCTTGGGCCGAAAGCGCCTTCCCCTTCCGCAGCACGACCCCATAGGTCCGCTTCGGGAAATACTTCTCCACGGGGATCACCGCGAGCCGTTCATCCCCCGTGATGCAAATACTCATCACAATGGAAATCCCCAGACCCAACTCCACGTACTTCTTGATGACCTCCCAGCCGCCCACCTCCAGCCGCACTTCATAGGTCAGGCCGTGCTGCGTGAATACGCCCTCCACCATTCGCCACGTGCTCAAGTGGCGCGGAGGCAAGATCAGCGGATGCTGGCTGATGTCCTTCAAGGTTACCCGCTTCTTCTGCGCCAGCGGATGATCCGGGCGCGTGATTAGCACCGTGTCGTACGACAGAATCGGATAGAACGTCAAGTCCTCCGGTATCTCCAGCAGAGGCCCCACCGCAAACTCCACTTCCCCCTCGCGCAAAAGGGCCAGCCCCTCCTTGCCTGTCACATTGTGGATCTTTAGTTCGATTCCCGGAAACGCCTTTACAAACGTCTCCACGAACCGCGGCAGGACATACAGAATTGTCGACCCTCCGGCCGCAAAATCCACCCGGCCCCGGTCAACCGATTCGCGCCGGGCGCTGAACGACTCCGTCAGCGAGTCGATTCCCTCCACCAACGGCTGCGCGAGGTCCAGGAGTATCCGCCCGTCGGGGGTCAGGTCCATTCGAGGCCCCCTCCGCTCGAACAACCTAGCTCCCAGCTCGCGCTCCAACGCCTGGATTTGAAGCGACACCGACGGCTGGCTCAAGAACATCTTCTCCGCCGCCTTCGAGACGCTGCCGAGGCGCGCCGCATAGTAGAAGCCGCGAAGTTGTTGAAGCCGATTCTGCTTGTATCGAAACATGGACTGGGCCATAGCCTCCCCCTCCATAATGACTATTGATGCTTCCTATTATGGCTTCCTGCGCCATAAAGCGATCAAATCATCAGATCCCGATTTCTTCTCCATCAATTCATTAACGCCATCTATCTTCACCATTGAAAGAATTGCATTGATTAATGCTCTACCTACTGGTAAGTTTCGCCAGCCATGCAAGGCAAATGGGCTGCCGTATCGCGGAGCGCAGAATCCTGTTGACGAACCGCCCCTTGGGCGTTCATGCTGCTTCCGGTATCCGGCCATGTCCATCTAGTTAAGTGGAGTCATCTGTCGCCGGAGCACGTCCTGGGAGTCTCCGCGCGGACGACACAGCAACGCAAGGGAAGTCCTGGACTATGCAAACCGCCACCAAACGCGCGTGCCAATCCGACACGCTGAAGGCCGAGGGCATCGACGTCCGCGGAGCCGTCACGGACGAATTCGCGGAGATTCTCACGCCGGATGCGCTCCGGTTCGCCGCCACGCTTGCCCGCGCCTTCAATGACAGGCGTCTCCAACTCCTCAAACGCAGAGCGGATCGGCAGGTCGAATTCAACGCGGGCAAGTTGCCCGACTTCCTCCCCGAGACGAAGCAGATCCGCGATTCCGAATGGACCATCGCACCCATCCCCGGCGACCTCCAAGACCGGCGCGTCGAAATTACCGGCCCGGTCGACCGCAAGATGGTCATCAACGCCCTCAATTCGGGCGCGAAGGTCTTCATGGCCGACTTCGAAGACTCCCATTCTCCTACGTGGGAAGGGACGATTCAGGGTCAGATCAACCTGCGCGACGCCGTCAACCGGGAGATCACCTTCGATACGCCCGAGAAGTCCTACAAACTTAACGACACCGTCGCGACGCTGCTTGTGCGTCCGCGTGGCTGGCACCTCGAAGAGAAGCACGTCTTCATCGACGGCAAACCCGCGCCTGGCGGAATCTTCGATTTCGCCCTGTTTTTCTTCCACAACGCGAAGAACCAGCTCGCCAACGGCTCGGGCCCCTATTTCTACCTACCGAAGATGGAGAGCCACCTCGAAGCGCGGCTGTGGAACGACGTCTTCATCAAGGCACAGGAGTTGCACGACGTCCCGCGCGGCAGCATCAAGGCGACGGTCCTCATCGAGACGATCCCTGCCGCCTTCGAGATGAACGAAATCCTTTGGGAACTGCGCGAGCATTCGGCCGGGCTCAACTGCGGACGGTGGGATTACATCTTCAGTTGCATCAAGCGATTCCGCAGTTTCCCGGACCGCGTGTTTCCGGATCGTGCGCAGGTCACGATGACCTCGCACTTCATGCACTCGTATTCGTTGCTGGCGATCCAGACGTGCCACCGCCGAGGCGCGCACGCCATCGGGGGTATGGCGGCGCAGATCCCCATCAAGAACGATCCCGCCGCGAACGACGCCGCCATCGCGAAAGTCCGCGCCGACAAGCATCGCGAGGCCACCGACGGGCACGACGGAACGTGGGTCGCGCATCCCGGGCTTGTGCAGATCGCGCTCGACGAGTTCGACGCGGCGATGCCGGCGCCCAACCAGATTCACAAGCGCCGCGAAGACGTGAACGTAGGCCAGGCCGATCTCTTGCAGATGCCTGAAGGCCAGATCTCGGAAGCGGGGTTGCGCACCAACATCAGCGTGGGCATCCAATACATGGAAGCCTGGTTGCGCGGGTCCGGCTGCGTCCCTTTGTACAACCTCATGGAAGACGCCGCCACCGCGGAAATCTCGCGGGCGCAGGTGTGGCAATGGGTCCACAACGCCAAGGGCGTGCTTGCCGACGGGCGCAAGGTGACGCTTGACCTGTTCCGGGCAACGCAGCAGGAGGAGATGCAGAAAATCCGCGCCGAAGTGGGCGACAAACGGTTCGATTCGGGCAAGTACGAATTGGCTGCGCGCCTCTTCGACGAAATCATCGCTAACGACGACTTGGAAGAATTTCTCACCCTACGGGCATATGAACATCTAGATTAGTACTGAGGGAGGCTGCAAGGCTATGAAGACGATCGAAAAATTGGCGGTGGAACTCGAGGAGCGGGTCTCCAGCCACGACATCGACCACAACGAACTCAATGCGCTCAAGGAAAGCTGGGCCAAAGACGACCGGTGGAAAGGCGTCGTCCGTCCGTATTCCGCGGAAGACGTGCTCAAGTTTCGCGGCACCGTTCAGATCCAGCACACGTTCGCGTTGATGGGATCCGAACGCCTGTGGCACCTGCTGCACACGGAAGACTACATCCCCGCGCTTGGGGCCATGTCCGGCAACCAAGCCGTGCAGCAAGTCGAGGCGGGTCTGAAGGCGATCTACCTGAGCGGATGGCAAGTCGCCGCCGACGCCAACCTCGCCGATGAGATGTACCCCGACCAGAGCCTCTACCCCTGCAACAGCGTCCCGTCCGTTGTGCGCAAGATCAACAACGCCCTGCGCCGCGCCGACCAAATCCAGGTGCTCGACGGCCGCAAGAACGGCCCCTACTGGTATGCCCCGATCGTGGCCGATGCCGAAGCCGGATTCGGCGGCGTGCTGAACGCGTTCGAGCTGATGAAGGCGATGATCGAAGCCGGGGCGGCGGGCGTGCATTTCGAGGATCAGCTGGCCTCGGTCAAGAAGTGCGGACACATGGGCGGCAAGGTTCTCGTGCCCACGCAAGAATTCATCACGAAGCTTGTCGCCGCGCGCTTGGCCGCAGACGGATGCGGCGTCCCGACGATCCTCATCGCGCGCACCGACGCCGATTCCGCGAAGCTGCTCACCAGCGACATCGATGAGCGCGACCAACCTTTCCTTACCGGCGATCGCACGTCGGAGGGGTTCTACGGCATCAAGGGCGGCGTGGACATGGCGATTGCCCGCGGCTTGGCCTACGCCCCGTATTGCGACATGATCTGGTGCGAAACGTCCACGCCCTGCCTCCAGGACGCGAAGAAATTCGCCGAAGGGATTCACGCCAAGTATCCCGGCAAGCTCCTCAGTTACAACTGCTCGCCCTCGTTTAATTGGAAGCGAAACCTCAACGACGACACCATATCGACCTTCCAGCGCGAACTTGGCGCGATGGGGTACAAGTTCCAGTTCGTCACGCTCGCGGGATTCCACAGCCTCAACCTCGGCATGTTCAATCTTGCGCGGCGGTACAAGCTTGAAGGCATGGGAGCTTACGCCCGGTTCCAAGAAAAGGAATTCAAATACGAGAAAGGCAGCGGCTACATGGCTACCACCCACCAGAAATTCGTGGGCACCGGCTACTACGACCGCATCATGGAAGCCATTACCGGAGGCGATTCTTCCGTGAAGGCCCTCTCCGGCTCCACCGAAGAAGACCAATTCACCGAAGGCGGCAACGGCCAAGGCCACTAACTGCTGCCATCGCCCCACAGGCAGACAACCCTCAGGCCCGGCATTCAACCTGCCGGGCCTTTTCACGTTCGGAGGTAGGGCGGAACGCTTCTTCCTCGCTGCAAGACATCGCCTACGCACGCGTAGTAGAATCGAGCCAACCTGGGTTTGAGAAGTCTGGCGCCTGTCTCCACCAAAGTGCGGAGATGGTTCCACATGCAAGGAGTCCCCGATGACACGCAGCTTCAGTCCGCCGCAACGCACGCTCATGGGTCCCGGCCCTTCCGACGTCCATGCCCGCGTTTTAGGGGCCATGGCGCGCCCCACCATCGGCCACCTCGACCCCGAGTTCATCCGCATGATGGACGAAGTGAAGGCCCTCCTTCAGTACGCCTTTCAGACCAAGAACGAGGTGACCTTTCCCGTGTCCGCGCCCGGTTCCGCGGGCATGGAGTGTTGCTTCGTCAATCTCGTCGAACCCGGTGACAAAGTCATTGTCTGCCAGAACGGCGTGTTCGGCGGGCGTATGAAGGAAAACGTCGAACGCTGCGGCGGCACGCCGGTCATGGTCCTCGACGATTGGGGCACTGCGGTCGATCCCGGAAAAGTCGAAGCCGCGCTCAACGCCAATCCCGACGCGAAGGTCGTCGCCTTCGTCCACGCCGAGACTTCCACAGGCGCACAGTCCGATGCAAAGAGGC
>JBAZRU010000394.1:5032-6848 GCA_041662805.1 Candidatus Hydrogenedentales bacterium
TCGCGATCGCGCATGCCCACAATTGCCTGACCATCGTGGACGCCGTCACCTCCCTCGGCGGTACGCCCGTCAAAGTCGACGAATGGGGTATCGACGCGATCTATTCGGGCACGCAAAAATGCCTGTCCTGTCCGCCCGGCCTGTCTCCCGTGAGTTTCAACGAACGCGCCGCGGACGTCATCCGTTCGCGCAAGACGAAAGTCCAAAGCTGGTTTCTCGATCTTCAGCTCGTCATGTCGTATTGGGGCGGTGAAGCCAAACGCACCTACCATCACACCGCCCCTATCAACTTGCTTTATGCCCTGCACGAATCTCTCGCCATGCTTAAGGAAGAAGGCATCGAGCAAGCCTGGGCCCGTCACGCGCGCAACCACCGTGCGTTGCGCGCGGGCTTCGAAGCCATGGGGCTGACTTTCGTGGTGCCCGAGAAAGACCGGCTACCCCAACTCAACGCCATTAGCGTCCCCGAAGGCGTCGACGAGGCTCAGGTTCGCGCGCGTCTTCTGCGCGATTACAGCCTGGAAATCGGCGCGGGCCTCGGCGGCATGGCTGGCAAGATCTGGCGCGTCGGCCTCATGGGCCAATCGTCGTGCCCGAAGAATGTGCTGCTCTGTCTCGGCGCGATGGACGCCACCCTGACCAGCATGGGCGCGCCGATCCGTTCCGGGGTCGCCGTAGCCGCGGCCCAAGAGGCTTTGTCCGCCTCTTGATTGGAGTGGGTGAGTCTATTGGCGGAGGGCGAATACAGAATGGCGGGGTGGAAAACTCGCCCTCCGTCGGCGAAGGACAAGGATGTGCATCTGGTTGTGCGCTCGCCGTATACTGTCTCGTCGAATCAGGCGCCGTATGGTGACCCCGTCGCACGCAAGTGGGCGCGTGCTATGCCCGGCGAGCGGATACTCTCCGCCGTAGGGCCGGTGGATAGGCTTTTCCGCCAGCCTGACAATTGCCCGCGATCGAACCTATGTCTGGAGAGGAGGCTTCCATGCCGTTTACCGTGTTCGGATTGGACCCGCGCTGCTTGCGCGTCCTGCACGAACAGAACATCACAACGCCGACCCCGGTTCAGGAGCAGGCTATCCCGATTGCCCTTGAGGGCAAGGATTTGGTGGCCGTCGCCCAAACCGGC
The DNA here is from genome assembly GCA_041662805.1 of Candidatus Hydrogenedentales bacterium. GTDB lineage: Bacteria > Hydrogenedentota > Hydrogenedentia > Hydrogenedentales > SLHB01 > JAIBAQ01. Next base: position 6,162 of record JBAZRU010000394.1, read on the forward strand.
ACCGGCAAGACGCTGGCCTTCGCCCTCCCAAGTCTGACGCGCTTGGGCGCGATGAAGATGACGCGCAACATGATGCTTGTGCTGACGCCCACGCGCGAACTCGCGTTGCAGGTGCAGCGCGTGGTCGAAGAAGTCGGCAAGTCCATGCAGATCAAGAGCGTCGTCATTTATGGCGGCGTGGGACTTCAGCGGCAGGCCGACGATCTGCGCCGCGGTAGAGTCGTCATCGTCGCGACTCCCGGCCGTCTGCTCGATCACATGAATCGCGGCAACATCAATTTCAAAGACCTCGCCGTGCTCGTGCTCGATGAGGCTGACCGCATGCTCGACATGGGATTCTTGCCCGACATTCGTTCCATTCTCCGCGAGCTCCCCAAAGACCGTCAGACCATGATGTTCTCCGCGACGTTCCCCGACGAAATCGCCCGCCTCACCGGCGAAATGATGCGAGACCCCGAGCGCATCAATGTGGGGTTGATTTCCAAACCGGTGGAGAGCGTTCGGCAGGCGCTCTATGCGGTCATGTCCGAGGACAAGTCCGGCCTGCTCATCGACATCCTCCGCAAGCAGGAGACCGTCTCGGCCGTGGTGTTTATGCGCACGAAGAGCCGTACCGACCGCGTCACGGCGACGTTGCGAAAAGCAGGACTCAAAGCCGCCGCGATCCACGGCGACCTCAGCCAGAAG
>JBAZRU010000395.1:0-6837 GCA_041662805.1 Candidatus Hydrogenedentales bacterium
CTTCTTTGGTCCAAGGCAAATCATGGTGGGCGACGGCAAGGCTCTCGCATGCCTCGCGTTCTTCGCGGTACCATCGGGAGTCGGGATCGGGATGGCGCAGACTGATGACCGTGCGAATGCCATCGCGCTGGATGGCCTTCTCCAGCCGGTCGGCGGGAAGTTGTCCGGAACGATAGAGCGTCGCCTCCTCGACCGTGCGGAAGTTGTGATCTAGATAGACGCACCCGACAAGGCGGGCGAGCAGCACAAGAACGCCGAGAGCGAGCAGGAGTTCCGCGGCTCTCTTGGCGGTGTACAATGATCGGATGCGCATCGTGTAAGTCCGTAACTCGGTATTACAACCCGAAGGAATAACGCTTTGATGATACCATCCAGAATTCGATTTGTGACGCTTGCGGCTGTCTTGGCGCTGAACGCCGCCGCCCAACAGAGTATCGACCAGTCGCGCCGCACGGCGATTGTCACCGCCATCGAGCAGGTGTCGCCGGCGGTTGTATCCATAAACGTGATCGAACTTCGCGCCCAGCGGCAGATTCCGCCGCGCTTACGCGACTTCTGGGACATGTTCGATCTACCGGGGCCCTACGCGGTTCAGCAACGCCGCATGAATTCCGTGGGAAGCGGCTTCTTCTACAAGGAAGGCTACATCATCACAAACTTTCACGTCATCGAAGGGGCCGACAAAGTCGCCTCGGTGACATTGCCGGACGGCCGCGAACTCGAGGTCACCGTGGCGGGAGTGGACGAGCGAACGGACGTTGCCGTCCTGCGCGCCACCGCCTCCAGCACCCCCTCGGTGGCGCTGGGCAACTCGGATGACCTGCTCACGGGCGAATGGGCGATTGCCATCGGCAACCCATTTGGGCCGCTCATGAGCGATTCTCAACCCACCGTGAGCGTGGGCGTGGTTTCCGCCAATCACCGTCGCATCAATCCGCGCGTGGGCGGCGGGGAACGGCTGTATCAGGGGATGATCCAGACCGACGCAGCCATCAATCCCGGCAATAGCGGCGGACCGCTCGTCAATTCCCGCGGACAGGTGATCGGCATCAACACGATGATCTTCAGCGAGAGCGGCGGCAGCGTCGGGCTGGGGTTCGCCATCCCGATTAACCGCGCGAAACGCGTCGCCGAAGAGATCATCCAATACGGACGCAGGCGCGATCCATGGACGGGCTTCAAGGTCGAAGACGTGGCCAGCCTGTCCGCGGGAGCCATCGCCCAATTGGGAATTAGCTCGCCCTCGGGGTGCGTCATTCAAAACATCCTCAGAGATTGCCCTGCCTATGCCGCGGGCCTGCGCCCGGGAGACGTGGTCATCGGCGTGAATGGACAGCGGGTCCAATCCAGCAGCGATATCGATTTCGCGGTTTGGGACCTGTTCGTCGGCGACCCCATCGCGGTCTCGGCCGAACGGTCCGGGCAAGTGCTCGAGTTCAAGTTCCAGATTCAGGAGCTGGCGAAATGAGCGTGCCTTAGCCGCTGCAATTCCTGGTAGCATTCTCCTCGCAGTGAAATTGGGAGGAAAGTCATGCGCGACGAAGATAGCGGCCTTGACGAGTTGCGCTCCGAAGGCGACGTAAACCTGTCCCCGCGGCGGGCGGCGTGGGCCGTGTCGAATCTGGATGACGAGACGGCGGATTTGCTGGACAAGGACGCGGACTATTTCCTTCACCAAGCGCTTTCGACGCCGTGCATGAACGTCTTGAAAGGATGCGACGGTATTCACCTGGAGGACCTCCAGGGCCGGCGCATCATGGATTTTCATGGCAACAACGTCCACCAGGTGGGGTACAAGAATCCGAGGGTCATCGCCGCGATTCGCGAGCAGCTCGAAACGCTGCCGTTCTGCCCAAGGCGCTATACCAACCCAACGGCCATCGCGCTTGCGAAGAAACTGGCCCAACTCGCGCCGGGCGACCTCAACAAAGTGCTGTTTGCGCCGGGAGGCACGTCGGCCATCGGCATGGCCCTGAAGCTGGCACGCGTCGCCACCGGACGCTTCAAGACGATCTCGATGTGGGAATCGTTTCACGGAGCGTCGCTGGATGCCATCTCCATCGGCGGCGAAGCGATCTTTCGCAAAGACATGGGGCCGCTGATGACGGGAACCGAGCACGTCCCGCCGCCCGACCCGGCGCATTGTCCATTCGGCTGCGGAAAAGAATGCTCGCTGAAGTGCGCGGACTACATCGACTACGTGCTTGAACGCGAGGGAGACGTGGCTGCCGTAATCGCGGAGACCGTGCGCTGCACGCCCTTCATTCCGCCCCTAGAATACTGGAAGAAAGTGCGCGCCGCGTGCGACCGCCACGGCGCACTGCTCATCCTTGACGAAATCCCAACCTGCCTCGGCCGCACAGGCAAGATGTTCGCGTGCGAGCACTACGGCATTGTGCCCGACATGCTCGTAATCGGGAAAGGGTTGGGCGGCGGGATCATGCCGCTGGCCGCGCTTATCGCGCGCGAAAACTTGGACGTCATGAAGGATCGCGCGCTCGGGCATTACACGCACGAGAAGAACCCGGTGGCGTGCGCGGCGGGGCTCGCCACGCTAGCGTGCATCGAAGAAGACGGATTGCTGGAGCACGCCACGCAATTGGGTGAACACGCCCTCGAACGCATGCGCGGGATGATGGAGCGGCATCCGCTGATCGGCGACGTGCGCGGGATTGGCCTTCTGCTCGGAATCGAACTCGTGAAGGATCGTACGACCCGCGAAAAGGCCAACGACGCAGCAGAACGTGTACTCTACGCGGCCCTGGCACAAGGGCTGAGTTTCAAGCTCACCATGGGCAACATCATCACGCTGACACCGCCACTCACGATCACGAAGGAAGAACTCGACAAGGCGCTGGATATCATCGAAACCTGCATTTCGGCACTCTGAACATCCTCGTTTACCCGAAGACGAAGGCCGTCTTGTATTTGCAGCGCCCGCCCTCCGTGGCGGGCGGGGTGACCGCAGACCTTATGAAACGTGAACACGCCCTTCACCCAGACCGCGCGCTACAAATCGTCTCAGATCTTCCCCGACTCGATGCTGGCGAGGGCCTTCTGCCCCAGGATGCCAACCATGAAGATCATGGACGCGAACCGTTCGTCGTGGGTGAGGCCTTGTTTGTAGCGGAAGTAGATTTGCTGGACGATGACGGCGAGTTTGAACAGGGCGAAGACGTAGTAATAGAGAATGTTGGAGATGTCGCGGCCGGTTCGCGCGGCGTAGGCATCCGCGAGTTGTTGGCGCGTGAGCGCGCCGGGTTCGGTGGTCATGAAGCACTGCACGACCTTCATCGCGTCGTCGTTGGGTTCAATCCAATAGGCGAGCGAGGTGCCGAGGTCGGCAAGCGGATCGCCGATGGTGGCCATTTCCCAGTCGAGCACACCGATAATGCGCGTCAGGTCGCCGGGGTCCAGCACGATGTTGTCGAACTTGTAGTCGTTGTGGATGAGCACGGCGGCGGTATCCGCTGGGATGCGTTGCATCAGCCAGGCGATGACGGCTTCGATGCCGGGGATGTCGTCGGTCTGAGATTCCGTGTAGCGTTTCGCCCACCCCGTAACTTGGCGCTCGACGTACCCGTCGCCTTTATATAAAGCGTCCAACCCCAACGCGCGGAAATCGAGTGCGTGCAGGTCCGCGAGATTGGCGATGAACGACTCGCAGCATTGCTGCGCCATATCCGGCGTCGTGTCCAGGTCCTGCGGCTTGTTGGCGCGTAGAATGACGCCCTTCACGCGTTCCATGATGTAGAACTTCGCGCCGATGACGGACTCGTCGTCGCAGAACAGCAAGGGCGTGGGCGCGGCGGGATAGGCGCGCGACAGATGAGACAAGACATTGAATTCGCGGCCCATGTCGTGCGCCGATTTCACCTTGCTGCCGAAGGGCGGGCGCCGCAGAACGAACTCCTTATCCCCGCTTCGCAACAAGTACGTGAGATTCGAATGGCCGCTCGGGAACTGCTCGACGGCAAGCGCCCCGTCAATGCCTTCGATGGACTTGTGCAAATACGCCGTGAGCGCCCGAGCGTTCAACTCCTCGCCGTGACGCACCGGGGCCGTGCGGTCGAGGGGGGCTGTCATGCGCGGCCCCCCGGTCCGATGGCAATGCCGTATTTTTTGAGGATACGCTTGGCGATGGATTGTTTGTGGACTTCGTCCGGCCCGTCGTAAATGCGAGCGGCGCGCTCGTGGCGGTAGTAGTAGGACAAGGGCGTGTCGTCCGATACGCCGAGCCCTCCGAGGGCTTGCACGGCGCGGTCGACAACGCGATGCAAGGTGTTCGCGACGAAGAATTTGATCATCGAAATTTCGTCGCGCGCGTTCTTCTGTCCGACTTGCTCGATCATCCACGCGGCGTGCAAGGTCATCAGGCGCGCCGCGTTGATTTCCGCGCGGCTATCTGCGATCCATTGCTGGACCATCTGGCGCGTGCCGAGCGGCGTCCCGGGGGCAAGCTCGCGCGAGACGGCGTACTTGCACATGATGTCGAAGCTGCGTTCGCAGATGCCGATCCAGCGCATGCAGTGATGGATGCGTCCCGGCCCGAGCCGTTCCTGTGCGATGGCAAACCCCATGCCTTCGCCGCCCAACAGATTCGATTGCGGCACGCGGCAATTCTCGAAACGCACCTCGGCATGGCTGGCCCAGTCGTCGCCGGTGTCGCCCATGACGGAAATGTTGCGCACGAACTTGTAGCCGGGGTTGTCCAGGGGCACAAGGATCATGCTCGCCCGGAAATGGGGATCCTGATTGGGATCGGTCACGGCCATGACGATGGCGAAGGCCGCGCCTTCGGCGGACGACGTATACCATTTGTGCGCGTTGATGACATAGTCGTCGCCGTCTTTGACTGCGGTGGAACTCATCCACACCGGATTCGATCCCGCGTGCTCGGGTTCGGTCATCGCAAAACAACTGCGAATCTCGCCGCGCAACAGCGGCTCCAGCCACGTCTTCCTCTGTTCGTCCGTGCCGAATTGCAGCAGAACTTCCATGTTGCCTACGTCGGGCGCCTGGCAATTGAAGCAGAAGTGCGCGAGTGTGCACCGGCCCAGTTCCGCGCTGAGCATGCCATGTTCGACGAGGCTCAGGCCCATGCCGCCGTGATCCTTGGCGATATGCGGAAGCCACCAACCGCGCCGCTTCACTTCGGCGCGCACGGCATTCAGTTTGGGCAGTAGGGCTTTGAAGCTGGTCCCGTGAAATCCTTCCTCGATGGGCATGATGTCGGTCGCGACGAATTCGCGGACAGCGTCGAGGAATTCCTGCATGTTGGGCGAGACGGAAAAATCCATACTCCCTCCAGAACGTTGCGAACTGCAAGGTCCACCAACCGGATTCCCGCATCGGGAATCCGCGTCAACTCAGGACAGCCAACTACTCGCGCGCCGCGTCCGGCGCGGGTCAATTACACGGCGACCGCTTTGCCCGTGGCAACCGATTTGTGCGCGGCCACGGTTACCTCGACGGCTTTGAGGCCGTCGTAACCGGTGATTGCCGGGTCGCGGCGTTCATCGACCGACTGGACGAAATCGAGCACGAGGCCCGTGTCGCTGTTGTCGCCCCAGCCAACCCACGTGCCCTTCATGTCGTCGTCGCTGTATACGTCGATCTTCTGGTTGAATCCATCGACGGACACGACGCCCTTCTCGCCAATGAATTCCAGCGTGATATCGCCCCACGTGGCAAAACTCTTGGGCCGGTTCCAACTGGCGATGTGCGAAACCTTGATGCCGCCTTCCATTTCGAAGTGGAGACTGCCGACGTCGTCGGTCGCGATATCGGGACGAATCAGCTTGCCGTTTTCGCAATAGACCTTGACGATTTCCTTGCCCAGTATCCAGCGCAGCAGGTCTGCTACGTGGACCGTGTGATCCATCGTCGCGCCGCCGCCGGACCATTTCGGGTCGGCGAACCAACCGCCGGGATAGCTCCCGTTGTTAGTGCAGGCGGCGGCGTATATGTTCCCATACTTGCCTGCGGCGATATCGTCCTTCACGGCCTTGATGGGCGTGATGTATCTGCATGGAAACGCGGTGCCGAGTCCGACGCCCAGCTTCTTACACAGGTCGACCATGGCCTTCGCGTCTTCGACGGTGGTGGCGAGCGGCTTTTCGCAGAGAATCCATTTACCGGCCTTGGCGGCAGCCTCGACCATGGCGCGATGCTTCGCGTTCTCCGAGCAGATGATTACGCCTTCGACATCCGAAGCTAGAAACGCGTCGAGATCGGCAATGAGCGGTGCGCCGAACTGCTCCGACGCGGCCTTCCCGCGCGCGGGGTCATCGTCCCAAATGGCCGCGAGCGTTGCGCCTGCCGTCGTCTTGACGCTGACCGCATAGCTGTAGGCGTGCATGTGGGCAAAACTCATAATACCGATCTTGGCCATGGTCTACTCCTTCAGGCGCCTGCCTCTTCGCGCATGCGCCGTATTAAACGAAAGAAAACCTGCAACGCCACGGCCACGAACGGGCCGGGGACAGTCAATACGATGGTCCAGAGAATTGCGGCTAAGAGCCGCTTGGTTCCGAAGTCTTGCGCCATATCCGGCGGCAGGTTGCCCTCAATGAGTCCGCGCATATACTCGCCGAAGCCCGAAAGACGCAACGCGAAATAGACACCGATGAATAGGGCCAGCAGCGCGCCCGCGATGAGCGCGCTGGGGAGCTTGTCCTTCCACGTAGCCCTCAGGAGCAAGATGAAGCTCAACGCAGTACACACGCCCAGAACCCACTGAAAAATCGTCCAAGCTGTCGCGTATTGCATCTTCGTATACCCCTTATCCGTTTACGCAAGGCTCCACGCTTGCGCATTTGGATGCCTTATCTAGAA
>JBAZRU010000396.1:0-6817 GCA_041662805.1 Candidatus Hydrogenedentales bacterium
TGGTTTGGTGTCACTCCTGAAGGATATACAGTACACGGAGCGGCGGGGAGAAAAAGACAGCGCAAGAAGCAGCTTTAGTTCACGGCTTTCAGAACCAATACCCAGTCATTGCTGTTCTCAACACTACCGGGTGGGTCAAACTCCTGAATTGGAGCTACGGGGCCGCTAGCGACATTCGCGATAAAGGCCTTCTGATCGGCAAGTTCACTCTCGCCATTGTGCCACTTGCCATTGCGCGGGTTGAACCAATAGGCATTCATGAACTGAGGTGCGAGACGGTCCATCTTTACGCGAATGTTGCGGCCATTTGCGCTGTAGACCATTGCGTAGTCGCCCTTGGCGCCACGCGTGGCTTGAAGACGACTCGATAGAGTCCCTTCCCCGGAGTCCATGCCACCCTCATCGCCATCAATCAGAGTCTGATCTGGAATTCGATCCAAGAATTGATCATTGGTCATGGACATCATCAGATTGAAGAGGTGCTGCATGTCCATGGCGCCCGCCTCATCCAAACTGGCTTCGAACGCATTGGCTTGGGCGCCTTCAACAGGCTCATCGAGCGATGCCGCACCTCCCCCGCAATGGTAGATATTCATGCTTCCATACGTGATGCCAAAACCGCCCGCGAAAACCGTTTGATACGACTGGAACCGGATTTGCCAGTCCGTATAGACGTCTTTACCTCTCGCGCGGAACTCGTAACCGCCCTCGAAGAGCCAAGTTGGCTTTGCGGGAGACAGGCTATAGTCCAGCGAGGTTGCGATGACCTGATCTTTGGGCTGATCTTGGGTCGAGTTGAAGTCCAGCCATGGATCGTTGTGGAACCACTCGGATGAATTGGGATGCCATTTTCTTGGGTGATAGCTCATCAGCGTCGTGCCGTAATCGGCGGTTCCGTCTTGTTGGTTAATTCCGTTGACACCGTCGGCGACGCCCTCGGCCATAGCCCGAAAAACACCCCGATAGTCCCTGTCTCCATACACGGCGCTACGGTCGCCGCCCATCATCCAGATGATGTTCTTCTTGTTGGCGAAACGTTGGCCAATCCAGTGGCCATACTTATAGGCGCTGCTGGCGTTGAAAATGGTGTCGGCCATGGGTGCGCCCTTGACATAGCTTCCGGCCACATAGCTGCCCCAAGCGGGCAACAGTACAACGCTCATCCCTTTAGCGTCTGCCGTGTCAATGATGTATTGCAGGTGATCCCAGTAATCGTATTCGACCGGGTTCTCGGGATTGTCGCCGGGCGTTGTAATGGGGCGCAGTGCATTCCAAACGCCGCTTTCCACCTCAAAGGGAAAGTCGCCGTATGCATTGGCCATGATCTTGCCGCCTTCATAGGATGGAAATGAGACCAACGCAATCGTATTGAACTTCTGATCCTTGCGATGCCCCAGATAATGGTCAACCTCCTTGCGCGTCAATTGCCACGCGATCGCCCAGACTGTGTCGGCTACTGGAAAGTACGCCGAGCCATCCCCGCGGACCAGGAAGCGGCCGTTTTCGCTTATGCGCAACTCATTCGCGCTGTCGGCCCACAAGTGAGTTCCCGTTGTAAGGAAGACAACACTCATCAGTATTCCAGACACCAAGCGACGCCTCCGTCTCACGCTCCCTCCAATCTGTATGCTTTTACCATCAACAGCAGTGATGCCATAACTTCTCAGTGGCTAGCCCGCATATTTCACCGGCGCTTGGCCGCGCCGGTGAAGTATGCTCACGTGCAAGACTTCAGGGTTACGCCATGAGGATTTCTCACGAACACACTCTGTTCGCGGAGAGTCGCTATGACTTGCGTCGCAAGTCTCGCCAATACTCAGGTTGCGAGAAATCATGGTGTGTGTACGTGAGAAATCCGGGCTAGTCTACACGATGACCGGCGTTACCCCAATCGCAAGTGGCGATACTGGGCGATAGACCCCTACAAAAACAAGAACGTACTGACGGGCACGGTCGAACACGGATCGAAAGAGATTAGAGACAGAGGCGCGAAAGCGCGCAGGCTATTCCACTTTGCGATATGAGATTGTGATTGCCTGCGGGCACGATGTCACGATGACAGGCAGACCCTCTTCCATGAGTTGTTTGCCTGTAAGGGTCTCGGGATCTAGGGCGTCTAGGCTCAGTACGGCGTAGCGCGCATCCGGATCGAGGGCTTTCAACTTGAGGTGCGCGGACTCGTAGATGCTGTCGGGGCGGCGAAACACTTGGACCACGCCTTGCCCGAGGTCGGGCCGGTCAAACTGCCAAGCCATCCACTCGGCGTTGGATTGCGTGTAGGGTGTCAAGGGATAAAAGTCGCCCATGAGGCAGGGCGAAATCAGCTTGTGTTCGTCTACCGCCCGCTTCACGACATTCATATGGACGTTGTCGAGACCCGCGGCGTCGGGGCCAAAGCTCATCTCGGCGACCATGCTGCTGCGCCACCAATAGATGTCCCGGTCGTAGATAACGCCCGTGCCTTGGTAGGGGAACCACAGGGAGAGGCCGTAGGTTAGGCATTGCTGGCCTTCTGGGCTCGCGTACCAGTCGCTGCGCAGCAGCGGCACGGCGCGCCGCAGCGTCTCAAGGTCGTTACGGCGCCCGCCGGACGCGCACGAGTCGATGAGCATACCGGGGTGACGCTGAAGGAGTCCGTCCCAATACACGAGATATCCTTCGACGTGGCGAATTTCGGAGATGCCTTGCCGGTCTTCGGTGTCGGCGGCCCGCCAGAAGGGGAGAGGATCGATATTGAAGTCTTGGCGGTAGTATTCGATGCCCTGTTCGTTGAGGAACGAGTTGATGTGCAGGGTCAGCCATTCGCGGCAGGCGGGTTCGCCGAGTTTGAGGAGGCCGCCATCTTTGCCGCCATGGACCCACTCAGGATGATTCTCCGTGATCCATGTGCCCGGGTGGACGCGTTCCGGTTCGAACCAGACCATGGTGACCTTGCCGTTGGCGCGCATGAAGTCGCTTAACTCGCGGATGCCCTTGGGGAAGCGTTGCGGGTCAACGGCCCACGTGCCGGTCTTGGGCCAGCCAACTTCTTCGCAGGGATACCAGCCCGCGTCTTGCCACCAGCAATCGAAGGCCACACCCGCGTCGAGATGTTTCTGCAGGAAGTCCTTCTCTTGCGAAGCCACGGTCATGAGGCCGGGATAGAAGTTGCCGTTGCACAGGGACCGCATAGTTTGCACCGGTTTGCCGCCGGGCCACGGGAGGTTGTGGGCGACCATCCAGCGCCGCCACAGGTTCTGCGCGCGCATCCAGTCGCCTTGGTAGGGCATGAGGACCACAAGGGGGCCGCGGACTTCTTCGCCGGGGTGCAGCGTGAAATGCGTGAGCTCTTGTCCGCCGACGATACGCAGGCCGGTTTCGGTGTCGCGCACGAAACGCGTGGCCCATTGCCCGGGCCATCCCAAGGCGTAGATTAGGCCGCGGCCTCCCCACTCGATGTTGAAGTACGGGAAGGCCATCTGCGTGGGACGGCCGCCGGTGTTGGCGATGCGCGTGTCCGTCGCGGGGGCGAGGGGGGTGTCGAAAGGTTGATAGCTTTGCGGCGTGCAATCGTCGCCGCGGATTTGGTGAACGACGTAGCCGGACTCGGGGTCGCGCCCGATTCGCGTGTCGATGGCGTTGATGTCGGAGAGAATTGGCGAATCTTGCGCGCCTTCGTTTCTGAAGTAGAGCGTCCATTCGATGACGGGGAAGTCGTTGTACTCAATACCTTCGCAACGCACGAGAAGGGCGGTCGCGGGGTCGCGGTAGACAACGGTGTGCTTGGTGCGCGTGCCGTGCCGCGCGTCCGCGATGGTGCGGCTTTCGCGTTGCTGTTTCCACTGGTTGAGGAATCCACGCGATGGATTGCCGCCGTAGGAGAACGAGAAGACGGGGTCCCTGTTTTCCAGGAGTAGGTCATTGGTGAGGATGGGAACATCGGATAGAGGCAAGGCCGTGCCGTCTTCGCGCGTCACGATTGGGTTGATCCAATCGGCTTGATCGCTGGAGATCCCGTCCCCGGCATCCGACACCAACAACTCGAAATCGCGAGCGCCATTCAGCGGAACGGATACGGCCTGGGCGGGCATGCCTTCGCGAAGGATTTCAGAGTGCCAGACTTCCGCGCCTCCGACCGCCACGGAAAAGACGACACTGCCGCGTCCGCCGCTGGTTTGGTCGTTGGAATCGACACCGACGAGCGCCTCAAACTTTTGTGCGGGCGTCGTCAGGTGGACAACCATGCGGCTGGGCGCGTGGCAGTAGAAGCCGTTGGAATAGGGTGTGGTTCCCAAATGCATTGGCTTGCCGCCGCGCGCATTGACTTGGACATCGCCGTGGTTCGCGACGACATCGATGCCGGACCCGAGTTGCGGCGCGGAGGAGGGATCGGCAAAGCGTGTGGCAACCCAACTGCGGAACTGGTCCATTTCCTCGGGCGCGACCGAGACTGCGGATGTCAGGTGTGCCGTGAGAACAAGAAGTGTGGCAATCATGCGTGTGGACTCCCCCGAATATCGATCATCCTGTTGAGAACTTCAATTCTGCTCCAGAAGCGTGCGGAGTTCCAGTCTGGCTTGGGGGAATAGGACGGATGAGTCGGAAAAGACGGATAGGACGTATTGAATGAAGAACCGGAGAAGAAGGTGGGTGGTGGGGCTTTGCTCGACTAGAGGTCTTTGCGTATCATGCCGAGCGTGTGATTTCACCAATACGTGGAGGGAGCTGCCCATGTTGACTCGATATAGTGCGTTGATTGCCGCGGCGTTGGTGTTTGCCGTGATGGCGAACGCGGAGGATGCCGCTGCACTGAAAGAAATGAAGGGCATGCCCTTGGTGTACAGCGATGAATTCGACAAGGGCATCGAAAAGTGGACGATGACCGACCCGGCGGCGTGGAAAGTTGTGGATGAAGACGGCAACCCTGCGTTGTCCTTGTTTGCGGAGAGTAAGTACGAACCGCCTGTGCGTTCGCCGAAGAACATCGCGCGGATCACGGACTTGAACGTGGGCGATTGTGTCATCGAAGTGAAGATGAAGCAGACGGGCCGCGAATACGGACATCGCGATATGTGCATCTTCTTCGGGTACACAGACCCGTCGCACTTCTACTACGTGCATTTGGCCACGAAGGCCGATGAGCATGCCAACTCGATCTTCCTCGTCAACGGCGCGCCGCGTGTGTCCATCGCGCAGGAACGCACGGACGGGACGGCCTGGACGGAGGGGTATCATACGATTCGCATCGAGCGCGACACGCAGGCAGGGACGATCCTCGTGTATTTCGACGACATGACAAAACCGGTCATGAAGGCTACTGACAAGTCGTTTACGTCGGGCGGTGTCGGGTTCGGATCGTTCGACGACGTGGGTAACATCGACAGCGTCCGCGTGTGGGGGAAGGCGATCGAGAAGAAATAGCCTGCCCGAGAATACGCGGTTCCTGCGCCGTGTTTGTGAGTACATGTGAGAATTGGGGGGCTGTCCTGACTTGGTTGGGTGGCCCCAGTTTTGTTAGTCACGATGGAAGGAGCACGTCATGGCCTACACTCCCAAGATTCTAGCATTCGCGGGTAGTTTGCGGAAGGATTCTTACAACAAGAAGTTGGTGAAGATCGCCATCGCGGGCGCGGAAGAAGCAGGCGCGAAGGTCACCTATCTTGACCTGCGGGACTATCCGTTGCCGGTTTTCGATGAAGACCTGGAAGCCGCCGAAGGGATGCCTGCAAACGGCAGGGCGATCAAGGACCTCATGCTCGCGCACGACGGATGGTTATTGTCGTGTCCGGAATACAACAGTTCCATCACGGCTGTGCTTAAGAACACGATCGATTGGGCGTCGCGCAAGGAAGGTGATGAGAAGCCGTTGGAGTGTTTCGCGGGGAAGGTCGTTACGCTGATGAGCGCGTCGCCGGGGGCGTTGGGGGGCTTGCGCGGACTCGTGACGGTGCGGTCAATTCTCGGCAACATTCAGATGATTGTGTTGCCGGAGCAGGCTGCGATCCCCGGGGCGGGAGATGCGTTTAACGCGGACGGCACGTTGAAGGATGCACAGAAGGCTGCGCAGGTGCGCGGGCTGGGAGCGAACCTCGCGAAGGTGCTGGCAAAACTGCGGGGATGAAGTAAGGTCACGACGGAATGCGCTGACCGTACGGAGGAATGAGAGCGGCGCGGTAACGGCAAGTTAAGTGTAAATCTTGGCGCGGGGCTATGCGGGGCGCGATTCGACGTATGAGAAGCGTTTCTTCAGTCTTAGAAACGGCTTCTCGAGACACTCGTAGGAGACTGTTGCCGCAACAAGCGTCATCAGTGCAGCAAGTGTTGTGCGGTGCACCCACAGCCAATCATCTTGCGCAGTTTCCGGGAGGATGCTGTGGGAAAGCAAGATTGCCGGGTAATGAAACACGTAGAGTCCGTACGAGATTTTCCCAAGATACGATAGAGCGCGCAAAGGGAGCGAGAACGCAAGCCGTTGCGGGGCCGAGACGAAAGCCAGAATGCACAAGACGCTGGCAACTGCCGCGATGGGATACGACCACGCGGGGGCCAGGAAGAACTTTCCTGCGAAAAGGAAGGTTCCCAAATACCAAAACAACCCAATTCCGGCGAACAGAATACAACCGCGAACGAGACGTGAAAACGCGACATTGCGATTGTGGAGCAATATGGCGAGGAGCCCGCCGAGTGCGAAGGGGTCAAGGCGGGTTAGCGTGTTCGACCACACACTGTCCGGCGTGAGGGGTGCCCCGTAGACGTATAGAACCCGGAAGACGCAGGTGAACGCAAACAACGCGATCATGAACATACCGAAGCGGGCGGGTTTTATGCGGGCGACAAT
>JBAZRU010000397.1:0-6811 GCA_041662805.1 Candidatus Hydrogenedentales bacterium
CCTTGTCGATTCACGGGAGTGCCCCACGTCGTTTTGACGATACAAGGGGGTCCCGTGTTGCCTTGCCGACTCGGGGGTATCCCCGTGTTGGTTTGACGATTCAAGGGTCTCCCGCGTTGCCTTGCCGATTCGGGGGGTGTCCCCGTGTCGTCTTGACGATTCAAGGGGGGTCCAGGCTAAAACTGCAACCAATGGACCACACGCTGGATACTCTTCAGCGCTGAAAGCGCGTAATTCTCCAGCCCGGGGTAGCGATTCGCGTCTCAAACGCGAATTGCTACCCCGGGGGAGAAGCCACCCCAAAAGTGGCGTCCTGAATGGACGCGAGAGATTGTCACATACGCGCAATCCTGCACCGGTCGGACCCGAATCTCTTGCACACTTTCAGCGTGCTTTTCGTTTGTTCTGTTACCCCGGGGTACCACATGTCGCGCGCGACATGCGGCACCCCGGGCTCTGGAATCCCGTGCCTTCAGCACGAAAGAGGCGGCAATTCCCGCCTGAATCAGTGCGATTGCCCTGGCGGGGTCCCCGTGTCGTTTTGACGATACAAGGGAGTGCGCGGGGCTTTGGGGGAGCCGCAGGGAGACTCCAGATTCTCGCATGGGTCGGCGGAGGCACGCCTTGGTGGCGTAGCGCATAGGGGCAGCGTTGCTGTTCATGAATTGAATGCTCCTTACTTATATGGGCGGGACGTTGCACTGGGGGAGGTGCGAAGGCGGGGGAAATCACACGGGTGCACCTTCAGGGCAATATGCCGTTCACGCGCTCCCGCCGAAACCCGAAACCCAGGACACCGCCGGTCCCGCCCCCGGCGACGAGGCTCCCTTTGATAGCGTCAAGCCCTCCCGTGTACACCCGCGCCGTCTCCGTACCCGCACCTTGGCACGCGCCCCATATTCCCGCACGGCGGTCACCCTCGCAATCGCGATTGCCAACCCCTCTTCGGGAAATGGCAACAACGCCGGCCCCGATCCCGCGCCCGCGTGAGACAGGATCTGTTCTGTAGCGGCCCGGTCTCCGTGCCGGGCGGCGTTCGGGTAAACCGCAAACTTCGGGCAACCGGCAGCGCCCGGTCTCCGTGCCGGGCGGCGTTCGGGTAAACCGCAAACTTCGGGCAACCGGCAGCGCCCGCTCTCTGTGGCGGGCGGCGTTCGGGTAAACCGTAAACTTCGGGCAACCGGCGCCGCGATCACCGAGCGTGGCGCGGGTAAACCGCAGATTGCAGGCTACTCAAAGGCTGTGGGTAAACCCAACGGCGGTCGCGTACGCCCGCGCAGCAAGACCGCCCGGCACGGAGACCGGGCCGCTACAGAAGACCGATACAAGGATGTCTTGCGCTTAGGTGTTTTGCGATTCGTGTGCTATCCTCGGGCTTAACACATACGAGGAGGGGCAATGGAGAAAGAGAACAGGAATCCGGAGGATTACCGCACGTATGGTCGTGGGCGGTCGGTGCGGTTGCCGACGGAGAGTTACGATTGGGTGGGTGCGGTTGTCATGATTACAGCGTGCACGAGGGAGCGGTCTGCCTATTTCGCGCAGGCGGATGTCGCGCGAGTCGCGTTCGAGACGTGGCGCGAAGCGATAGCGCGTGCGGGGCATCGGTTGTGGGCGTTGTGCATCATGCCGGATCATCTGCATGCCTTGATCGAAAGCGAGAATCCATCGGTGTCGATCGGCGCGTGCGTGGGCGGCGCGAAGAGTTTGACGCTTGCGCGTCTGCGTGGAAAGGGGATTCTGTATTGGCAGGCGAAGTTTCACGATCACCTCATGCGGCCTCAAGAGGACCCGCGCGAGCGGGCGCGTTATATTGTGAACAACCCTGTGCGTGCGGGGTTGGCGGACGATTGGGCCGCGTGGCCATGGACGTATCTCGATCCCGAGGCCCCGTTGTAGCGTCCCGGCCTCCGTGCCGGGCGGATTCGGGATTAACCGTAAATGGTCCCAATGCCGCCCGGCACCAAGACCGCCCGGCACGGAGACCGGGACGCTACAAAAGACCTCGTTGGGGCGTGGTCTTGACCATGCCACTCCGCCGGCCGCTGCCACTCCGCCGACCGCCGGTCTCCTTTTCACCCCGCAATCTGCGTTGGGCTGAGCGGAGTCCGAGGTCCATCAGGCCCATTCCAACTTGCCCCCTGCATTGGCTACAATGCGCGCGGTATGTCCGCGGAAAAACCAGAGATATTGAGTGTCGGCCAGTTGACCCGGCTTGTGAAGGGGTTGCTGGAGACGCAGATCAGCTACGTGTGGGTCGGCGGCGAGATTTCGAATTGGCGGGTCTCGCCGGCGGGGCACGCGTATTTTACGCTGAAGGACAAGGACAGCCAGATCGACGCGGTGATGTTCCGGGGCAAGCTGATGAAGCTGCCGTTTGGGCCGGAGGGCGGTCTGGAGGTCGTGGCGTTTGGGCTGGTCACGGTTTACGAGAAGCGCGGCAATTACCAGCTTGTCTGCGAGGAGATGCACCCGAAGGGCGTGGGCGCGCTGCAACTCGCCTTCGATAAACTCAAGAGGAAGCTGGAAGAGGAAGGCCTGTTCGCGCCCGAACTCAAGAAGCCGTTGCCGCTGTTGCCGAGGCGCATCGGCATTGTGACGTCGCCGACGGGCGCGGCGATACGCGACATCCTTCATGTCATCAAGCGCCGGTTCGCGAACGTGCACATCCTGGTCTATCCGGCGCGCGTGCAGGGCGAAGAGGCCGCGGAGGAGATCGTCGAGGGCATCCGCGTCTTGGACGAGATGGGCGTGGACGTGATGATCGTGGGACGCGGCGGCGGGTCGCTGGAAGACCTGTGGCCGTTCAACGAGGAGATCGTGGTCCGCGCGATTCATGCCGCGAACACGCCGATCATTTCGGCGGTCGGGCATGAGATCGATTTCACGTTGGCGGACTTCGCGGCCGACTTGCGCGCGCCGACGCCGTCGGCGGCCGCGGAGGTCGTCGTGAAAGAGCAGGAGGCGCTGGCGGAACAGGTTCGCCTCTTGGGACGGCGCATGGGAAAAGCGACGGCGCGGGTCGTCGAGCAGGCGCGCACGCGGCACACGTTGGCGATGTCGAGCTTTGTGTTTCGGCGTCCGGAGGAGTTGTTCCGGCAACGGCGGCAGCAGGTCGATGATTTGCGGATGCGCCTTGAAGACGCGGTGACCGACGGCGTGCGCATGTCGCGGCGACGCCTCGATCACGCGGCGCGGTCGCTGGTGCTGTTGTCGCCATCGAATCAGGTGGCGCGCGCCAAGCAGCACCTGGCCATGAAACAGCAGCGTCTCGAACAGGGCGCGCTGAAATGCGTCGCGCGTGCGCGGTCGCGGTTTGGTCCGTTGCTCGCGCAGCTCGATGCGCTGAGTCCGTTGGCCGTTCTTGCGCGCGGCTATGCGTTGGCATGGAAGGCCTCCGATGATACGCTGGTGCGGGATGCGCGCCAGCTTGCTCCGAACGATCGAATCCGGTTACGGTTTGGGAAAGGCGGGGCGACCGCCTTGGTAGAACATACAGAGGAAGCAGTGGATGGCTGAGCCCAAGTTTGAGAAAGATCTGGAACGGCTTGAGGAAATAGTCTCGGCGCTGGAGGAGGGCGAGTTGCCTCTCGACGATGCGTTGAAGCGCTTTGAAGAGGGCATCAAGCTGGCCAAGCGCTGCGAGAAGGCGTTGTCCGAGGCCGAGAAGAAGATCGAGATACTCACCAAGAACGCCGACGGCAAGCTGGAAGCGCAGCCGTTTGGCGATGACGACGAAGAGAGCGGCGACGCGGAACCGGCGCGCGCCAAGAACGCGCAACCCAAGAAAAACACCGACGAAGACGGGGAAGACGGCTCGCTGCTTTTCTAGCCCGGGTTCTTTTCAAAGCGCCGGTCGATAATCCTGAGATTGTAGGGCAGGCGTATGCGGTTCAGGTCGACGATGCTTCCATCCACGCGCACCGAGATATCGATGCGCGCCCGCGTCCAAATCCCCTGAGCTTTGGTGCGATCGACCTCGACCCATTTACCGGACTCCTTGTCCTTCTCCACATATTCGGGCAGTTCTCCCTGCGCGTTCCGAATGTAATCGGGAAATGTGGCCAGGATAGGGAACGACCTCCCGTCAACGGTTTCATACCGATCAGGGGGCGGGCACTGCAACCCAACGGAAGGCAGAAGGGGCGCCCCTTTGGAGTCATTCGGAGCGTAGGGAAGCAGCGTCAACGTGCTGCCCTTGTCCGTCAGTTCGAGAATATACGGCCACGCCGACTCGAATTCGTCCCTGTCTTCAAAGGGGACGTGATACGCGATACCCGTCTCCGAGAGCCTCGTCTCGGCCCGTTCGCGAAGCTGCTCCAATTCTTTGGCCCACGTATTCGGCCACTCTCCCCCGTCCCGAATCTCGACAAAGGCGAAGCTTGCCCAAGCCAGAAGCCCAATCGACAGGGCCAGCCGCACTGCCATAGTCGCTCGCAATCGCTGCATGGTCGCATTCCCCTCTGCCTACGCCAATCTACGCGTCCAGCACCTGCCGGATACGCGCCAGGAGATCCGTACGATGAAAAGGCTTCTGGATCAACTGCATGCCTTCGTCTAGGACAAAGTTGCTGTCGATGACGCCTGTACTATAGCCGCTTGCGAACAGCGCGCGGATGCCGGGGTGGATGGCGTGGATGCGCTCGAAAACCGCGCGCCCGCCAAGTCCCGGCATCACGACATCCAGCAACAGCAATTGGATGACATCGCTATGCTTCTCGAAGAGGCGAAGCGCTTCCTCCCCATTCGCCGCGGCGATCACAGTGTAACCTGCATTCTCGAGCAGGCGTTGTGCCAGTCTTCGAACGTTCTCCTCGTCTTCGGCAAGGAGGATGGTCTCGACACCACCGCGTACTGCCGTCGCCTTTTCCGGCGCGAGTATATCGGATTTCCCGGAGACGGGCAGGTAGACTCGGAAGGTAGTGCCAACGCCAACCTCGCTATGGGCGGTGATCATTCCGTTGTGTTGCCGGACAATACCGTAAACTGTCGCCAACCCCAGGCCTGTTCCCCGTCCTTCGCCCTTTGTCGTGAAGAACGGTTCGAAGATATGGGCCTGCGTTGCTTCATCCATGCCTGCGCCGGTGTCGGTCACTGACAGGACAATGTAGTCGCCGGGTTTCGCCCAAGCATACGTTCGGCAATCGTCTTCATCAAAACTGACCCGTTGCGTCTCCACGACGATCTCGCCGCCTTCAGGCATGGCGTCCCGCGAGTTGACGCAAAGGTTCATGAGGACCTGCTCGATTTGACCTTTGTCCGCGCGGACATTGGGAATCTGTTCTCGCGAGCGCACAGTAAGCGTAATGTGCTCGCCGATGACGCGCCGGATCATTTTGGCGAGACTGTCGATGACTTCGCCCAGATTGACGTCTGTCAGCTCCAGCATTTGCCGCCGGCTAAATGCAAGGAGCTGGCGCACGAGCACGGCCGCGCGCCGTGCCGCCTTCAGCATCTCTTCCAGCTCCGTGGCAAACCGCCCGCTCTCGCCGGCCTCTTCTTTGATAATCTCGCCGTAGCCAATGATGGCCTGCAGTAGATTGTTAAAATCGTGGGCCACGCCGCCGGCAAGCTGCCCCACTGCTTCCATCTTCTGCGCCTGCCGGAACTGCGCTTCCAACTCCAGTCGGTCCGCTTCCGCTTTCTTCAGTTCGGTGAGGTCGATGAACGATTCGACAAGTTGCTCCTGACCTCCGATGACGGTGCGCGAGACGTTCCTCAGCACGGGGATTTCCCGTCCGTCGGCGGCTAGGATCTCTCGCTCGGAGAGGCTATCCTCTTCTCCCCGATCGCCAACAGGGGAAGTGCGATCGCCGGACGGACGGGAGATATCCTGGCTGCGCAGCCCCACCAGCCCTTCTCTTGGCATGCCGATGAGTGCCGCGGCCGTAGGATTGGCATAGGTGATTGTCCCCGTCTCGGAATTAGCGACGAGTATTCCTGCCCCCACTCCGTCGAAGATGGCGTGCAAGCGTGCTTCGCTGTCGCGCAACGAATCTTCAATTCGTTTTCGTTCCGTGATGTCGTGCACGATTGCCAACAAGTGCGGCTTGCCTCTCACCTCCACCGCCGTCAGTCCGACTTCGGCGTCGAATTGCACGCCATCCATCCGCGTGTGTTTCCACTCGAAATGCATCGCTTCACCCGCAATAGCCTTGGCGACATGCTCTTGACCAAGCGTGGACGACGCAACTCCGCTCGGTTGTGTCTCCGGCGAAAAGTCGAATGGCGTTCTTCCGACAATGTCCTTCCGTTCGCATCCGAATACTTCGATGGCGCTCGCATTGCAGTCAATGATGCAATTGCCTTCCATGATCAAGACGGCGTCCGAGGCCGCATCGAATAGGGAGCGATAGCGTTCCTCGCTTTCGTGCAGGGCTTCCTCCACATGCTTACGGTCGGTAATATCTACACCCACGGACAGCAATTGCGTTTCGCCGCGGACGTTGATTTTCCTGCTTGAGAGCAGAAGGTTCTGTTTGCGCCCATCCTCCATTTCGACAGCTGCCTCGACGCTGTCAAGGAGCCCATTCTTTGCGAGTTCGTCGCGCAAGAATTCAAGCGACGGTGAAACGTGGGCGATTCCAATAGTACGGACTGACCTTTTGAGAGCTTCACTCTTCGAGATGTTGTAGGCCCTGCAGAATGCCTCATTGACATGCAGATACTTCCCATCCAGTGTCGTCAGGGTACAGCCATAGGGAAAGAGATCAAATGACGCGCGAAACAGTTCTTCACTTTCGCGCAGGGCGTTCTCCGTTCTCTTTCGTTCGTCTACCTCTTTTCGAAGCTGCTCATTCGATGCGGAGAG